>JAHYIS010000006.1 GCA_019429385.1 ANME-2 cluster archaeon
ATAATGCTGAGGCAAACGGCGTTGTTGCCGGACTGGTCAGGGATATCAAAAATCTCAGGCCCCTGATGGCCGGTCCTCTCGAAGTATCATCTATGGTGGAAAGTATCACTCCCCTGCTGGTCAATCTCGCTATGTACAATAAGATGAAACACCTGGGCATAAAGTGTGTATAGTTGGACACATTTTATCCTTTTTTTGATATTCCATCGATTACGAGATGTCTGGGTAATATTAATAACACCTCGCCACCGATGTTTAAAGTACTAACACTCAAGGGGTCAGTTCATTATGTTCAATTTTGACGAGACAGTCACATCAGCAGTAGATAAAGTAATACCCAGCGTGGTCAACATCAGCGAAGTGAAATTGATAAAAGACGCTCATCTGCACATTCATCCTGTGCCGGGCGTGGGTTCGGGTTTCATAATAGACGAGGCCGGGTGTATCCTGACCAATGCGCATGTGGTACTTGGCTCGTCTGAAATAAATGTAACACTGGACGACGGCAGGACCCTGCCCGGTGTACTCAAAGGTATTGATACCATGATGGACCTGGCAGTCATCAATATTGATGCCGACGGCCTGCCTGTGCCTGAGATGGCAAAGAACAACAAGCTCAAGATAGGACAGATGGCCATAGCTATCGGAAGCCCGCTGGGTCTGGTCGGCGGCCCCACGGTCACTGCCGGGGTCATCAGTGCATTGAATCGCTCCATCCAGACCGAGATGTCATACATGGAAGGACTCATCCAGACCGATGCAGCTATCAATCCAGGCAACAGCGGAGGACCCCTCATCAACAGCCAGGGCGTGGTGGTAGGCGTTAACAGCGCCATCATACCCTTTGCCCAGGGCATCGGGTTCGCCATACCCATTGCTTCCGCCCTGTGGGTCGCAGAACAGTTGAGGGAGCACGGGGTCATCGTGAGACCCTGGATCAGTATCAATGCAGTGGACGTGAACCCGAAACTTATGGCATATTACAGTCTGCCGGTTGACAAAGGCGTGGTGGTCACCAGAATAGTGCCACAGAGCGAAGCCGATAAATCCGGTCTGGAAATGGCAGATATCATAATCAGGATAGATGATATCCAGATAAACACCGTGCAGGACATGATAAAGGTCATCAATAAACACAAGGTGGGAGATAACGTGGAAGTAGAGATATTCCGTGGCCAGGAGAAGATGCTTCTTGAGACCGTGCTGGAGAAGGCACCCACGCCACAGCTTCCCCCCTTCCCGCCGGCTGAGTCGGGTCAGCAAGGAGCGGTCCTGCCCTGAAAAAGGCAGGTCATTTTTGGACGCACTCCACACCCCGCTCCCTGCTCACCAGCATCGCACCCACTAATATCAGCCCGCCGCCCATTATTGTAGTGAAAGTGACCGGTTCGCTAAGGATGAGAAAGGCAAAGACCACAGCACTGACCGGTTCCAGCAATGCAATGATACTGGCGCTTTGTGCCCTGACATGCTTGAGAGCGCTGAGGTAAAGAATGAGAGCGGCGGCCGTTGGCAGCAGCCCGAACAGGATGAGCAGATACAGGTTATCCAGCAATACCTTGCCTGGTACGGCGATAGAATATGGCAAGAAGAGCACCATGGTTATGAACAACGCCCAGGTAGCCTGCGTCGTGCCTGTATAAGAATCCCTGAGCTGCCTGGATGTCATGATTATCGAAGCATAACACAGTCCCGATACCAGCCCCGCGGCCAACCCCATGACATACAGGGTATCCACATTCCCAAACAGGGTAGCTGGCTGAATGACCATGATAACCCCTGCGATAGAGATACCAAGAGCAAGAAGGCTGCTGCGGGAGATATATTCTTTTAGAATTATGGGCGAAAGCAGGGTAACATAGACCGGTGCCGTATAAAGCAGCAGGACAGCTATGGAAACCGACGTGTATTTTACCGAAATGAAATAAGAAAGCATAGTGCCTGCCTGGAATATTCCCAGCAGCAGGACAGAGAGCTTTTTATCCACCAGACGAAGTTCACTCAGCCGGCCACAGCATCCGAAAAAGAGCGTGATGGCAACCAGGCCGAACAGCAGCCGGTAGAAGATAATGGAACCCAGGGGCATCTGAGTTGTGAGCTTTATGAAAATACCAATAAGGCCGAACAGTGTAGCTGCCGAAGCTATCTGTATCTGGCCTTTGAAAAGCGGGGGGTGCATGGGTGATATATTGGGAATGATAGTATTTAGGAGATGGGAACGATGAACTACAAGAACTGCTCCATGGTCTTTGTAATATCCACACCTTCAACCGGCCTCTTCACCAGCGGCATATCACGAATGGTAACCACCTCATCCTCATACGTGGGCCTGCTTTCCCGATAGAACAACCCGATGGGTATCTTTTCACCCCATTCCAAAGCCCGCTCATAGGCTGCCATTTTATCAGCGGTATCGTAATTCCCGTCCTCATCCAGTTTGTACACCCTCTCCTTGTAGAATGTGTTGGTGTTCACATGATTGAAGGTAACACAGGGCTGCAGTACATCAACCAGCGCAAATCCCTTGTGAGCAATGGCATCGGCGATAAGTTTTCGCAGGTGTGGGGGGTCACCGGCAAAGCCCCTGGATATGTACGTGGCTCCTGATGACAGGGCAAGGGTCAGCGGGTTCACCGGTATCTCAATAACCCCGAAGGGGGTGGATTTGGTTGGGCGGCCCTTATCAGTGGTGGGAGAGGTCTGGCCCGTGGTCAGGCTGTACAGTTTATTGTTATGCACGATATGTGCCATGTCCATGTTACGCCTCATGGCATGTATGAAATGGCCCATGCCTATACCGTAGCCATCACCATCTCCCGCCATTGCCAGGACGCTCAGTTCATGGTTGGCAAGGTGGATACCTGTAGCAACAGGAAGTGTCCTCCCATGGATTGAGTGGAAACCATTCGCATTGACGTACTGGGTAACTGCACCATGGCACCCGATACCTGAAACTATCATCACCTGGTGAGGTTCATACCCCGAATCCGCCAGAGCGCCACGCAATGCGGTAAGTATCCCGAAATTACCGCATCCCGGACACCAGACTGGTTTTTTATCCATCCTGAAATCCTGTATCTCAGCCATGTCTAACCACCTCAGCCACACGGTTTGCAATCTCCTCTGGCGTGAAGGGTCTCCCGTTATATTTGAGTATTTTCTCGTCCACCTTCATTCCTGTATATTCCCGGATCATCCCGGCAAGCTGGGCAGTCTGGTTATTCTCCACGTCAATGGTCAGTCTGGCACTTTTGATTATCCTGGTCACTTTTTCCCTGGGGAACGGGTACAGGTTCAGTATCTGCAGGAAATTTACCGTTATATCACTGTTCTTGAGCAGCATCATTGCCTCAAGAATGGGACCCTTGGTTGAACCCCAGCTCAGCAGCGTAAGATCGGCCGTCTTTGGCCCGTACAGGTGTGGTTCTTCCAGTTCGGCTGCAAGATGTTCCAGTTTTTTCATCCGCTTGTCCATCATGGCAGTCCTGTTGAGGGGGTCTTCAAGGTAGCGCCCGTGCTCGTCGTGCTCATTGCTATTGGCTATGAAGACCCCCTTTCTATGGCCGGGTATGATCCTTGGTGAAATTCCTGAATCGGTCATTTCATATCGCTTATAATCTGTAATATTGTCCAGGTGGGCATGGTCCAGCAGCTCTCCTCTGTCCACGGGCACGGGTTCAAAACCATCTACCGTTTTATGGCTTTCTGTCAGGAACTTGTCAGTAAGAATTATCACCGGTACCTGGTATTTTTCAGCCAGGTTGAATGCATGACCTGCTGCCTGGAAACATTCCTCCGCGTCCCCTGGTGCCATGACCACCCTGGGAAAATCTCCCTGGGAAGCATGCATCACGAATCTCAGGTCTCCTGCTTCGGTACGGGTGGCCAGTCCGGTACTGGGTCCGGGACGCTGGGCTTCCATTACCACCAGCGGGGTCTCGGTCATGGCTGCAAGACCCAGGGCCTCTACCATAAGCGAGAAACCTCCTCCAGACGAAGCTGTCATTGCTCTTACCCCGGCATGGGAAGCGCCGATCGCCATGAGTATGGCAGCCAGTTCATCCTCGGTATGTTTGACAACAAGGTTATGGTTCCTTTCCTCGGCAGCAAGAAAGTGCAAAAGACCTGATGCGGGTGTCATTGGATATGCAGAATAGAACCTGCAGCCTGCTGCAAGGGCACCAAGACCTACCGCCTCATTCCCACTCACTACCATCCTTCGGAGACCATCAGCAGGTTTCACGATAATTCCCGAACCTCCTGGATGGTTGTTCATCATAAAATCATACCCGGCCCTGGCAACATGGATATTGTCCCGGACCACATCTTCGCTTTTATGTTTGAACATGTCGGCAAGCAGGTTCTCAAATAGGGACAGGTCATATCCTATAAGAGCAATGGTGGCACCAATGGCTGCCGTATTTCGCATGATAGGTTGTCCGCCCAGGTCCTTCACAATGTCGCCAAGGGGTATGGGAAACAGGCTGATATCTGCATGGACCCCGAACCGGTCTTCCGGTTCATGCATACCGTCAAAGAGTATGCATCCGGTTGGGGCCATTTCTTCTTTATGCAGGTGGATGGTCTCTTCGTTCAATGCCACCAGCATATCAATATATCCGGTATGGGAATGGACTTCCCTGCTGGCAGTACGTACCATATAGGTGTTATGGCCTCCCCTGATAAGGGAGGGGTATTCTATGGCATCGAATACATGAAGCCCTCCGCGCGCAAAAGTTTTAGAAAGTGTGAGACCCGAGGCCATTATCCCAAAACCTGCTTCCCCACCTATCATCCATGAAAATTCCAAGTATTATTCCTCCATTTTATGAATGGACTCTATCCCGATGTCCCCGGTACCCCAGTCCCGTAATTTGATACTGGATTATTCCCAACTTCCCCGGTTGGTCACGTGTGCATTAATGGAACAATGTCCCAAAGATTAATTAAATGATAAAGGTAATATGACGTTAAATAATTTTTCAATGGAAATTAAGGGAAAGTGGTACTTTTGGAAATTGCAGATGCAATTAAACAGCGACGTGTGATCAGGGAATTCAAGCAGGACCCTGTACCTGATGATATTCTGTACCGTATCATAGATTCGGCACGCTGGGCTCCCAGCCCGTTCAATACCCAACCGTGGGAGTTCATAATAATCAGAAATAGTAAAACGCTCAAGAAATTAGCTAAATGCGCTCCCACGATCGAATGCAATGCGCCTATGGCCATCGCGGTGGTCATTCTTCCCATCACAGCCAGATACCCGTTCCACCAGCAGGTAGGTGAACCCGGGCATGCGGGGGCCATGGCTGTCCAGAATATCATGCTGACGGCATGGGAGCTGGGCATAGGTACGGCGTGGACCACTATTGAGAAGGACAAGGTCAAGCAGATACTGAACATACCAGAGGAATTCGATGTGCTGACGGTCATACCCATGGGCTATCCCATGGAAGAACCGCCGATGCATAAAGAAACTGACCGACTGCCGGTGGAAGACCTGATGAACTTCGAGAAATTCACCGGATTATCTGAAGGCAGGATAATGGTATATTAGTACGGTTGATTGGTGTGAAGAGGAGGAAAAACACCAGGGACATTCATAATAGTCTTTGAGGATAGGATGTTCATCTCCGCAACATACTAAAAAAACACGCTTCTGCCGATAACATTATTAGGCAAAAATATAATTATCAACTTAATAAATAGGAGTGATGAGAATATGGTTAGAACAGTTTTGATTTCATTGTTGATTATCTTATTAGTATCAATGTCCTGTGTTCCGGTGGCTTCAGCAATAACTGAAGATGAGGCAATGCATTTTTTCCTGAATATCTATAATCCTCTTCTGGATAAAATAGTCAAGGATATTCCACTTATTGATACGGTATTCGGAGGACAGGTCATCCATATAGTGGTCGAAAAACCTGAAGGGAATATCGAGCTGGGAGCAGTGACCAATTCGGATGGATATATCACTGAATTGACCAGCGGTAAACCGGATAATCCAACCCTTCGGTTGATTTCGACCGAAGCTGTCGTAGAAAAGGTCAGAGCATCTGATGACCCGGTTGCAGAAACGAACAAAGCGCTAAAGAATGGAGATATTTATTACGAAGGAATCGGCGTCAAACAGGAGATAGGGGTTACCATTGTAAAAGTAGTATTCTTCTTTGCAGACCTGTTTGGTATCATTTGATTATGGGTGAATATTAAGGGATGGACATACTATTTACCATCTCATCTTTTTTATACGCCTGTTCTCCAGTAAGAACATCAAATACCTATATAGGTATGATTTTCTTATTCAATTCAAGAGAGGATTTCGATAAAACTCACAAGAACGTTTACTCTTAAATGACATGCAGTATCGGCAGTTTTGTATCGGATTAGTAGATTATTATTTTGAATTGAAAATATATTGCGGGCATAGACCAAATATATATACTATTAATAAAATGAATAATTACTAAAAATAGAATTAATAACCATAAAAGTAAGTTATTAAAACAGGCCTCTTGTAAATAATAATTAGAATAAAATATTATTTGCCAGATGTTTGTTTTAATATCTCATTTTTATTATTACTGGTTCTTTTTGTTTTTTGATTTATTTCAAAATACACGAGGAAAATATATGATATTGAATAATGACTTAACGGTAAGAGATGAAGATTTAGAAAAATTTCAAAATATAATTGGTATCAAGTTTAATAATCCAAAATATTTGATACACGCTTTGCTGCACGGATCAACATTTAGTGGAGACAAAACGCGATTAGAACATTTTAAAAATATAAATAATCTCGATGCTGACAATTATGAAAAACTGGAATACCTTGGGGATTCAGTTTTGGGTTTGATTGTAGCTGAATATTCGTATAATCAAAATGAAATTGAAGAATACGCAAACATAAACAACAAAACAATAGAGGGCGTTTTAACTGAGGTTAAGAAAGTACTGGTATCCAATGATAGTCTAAAATCTCTGGCAGACACAATACAACTTGATAAATATATAATATATGGCAGCGGCCTGGTAAATATTGATACTATATATCCAAATGTAATAGAAGCGCTTATTGGTGGTATTTATCTTGATCAGGGGTATCCTGAAGCGAAGAAATTTGTCTACAAATATTTTGACATAAAAGGCGCTTTAGGTAAAATAGGTGACTCAAATCCCATCGGAAAATTTCAAGAGGAAGCAGTTAAAAGAGGTTATAATAACCCGATATACAGAGAAATAGAACAATGGGGCCCTGACCATGACAAACATTTCAAACAAGGGTTATATTTGGATGGCAATAAAGTAACTGAAGGGGAAGGAAGTACTAAAAAAGAGGCAAATAAAAAAGCTGCTGAAATTGGACTGATAAAAATGGGATTTTCATAATTTTTTCTCATTCCTTGCCCGAGCAGAATCTTTTCATCCCGCAGGGTCCGACCCCGTCATGTAACAGGCGGGGCATCGGGATGATTGACGGGTCACCGGTATATTTAGACAAACTGTCCAGGGCCTGTATAGCCATTTCAGGATCATATCCCGTTATTCCCAAAAATGAAGTAAGATTATGCGGGGGAAGGGATTCGAACCCTCGAACTCCTACGAGACTAGGCCCTGAACCTAGCGCCTTTGACCTGTCTGGGCGACCCCCGCATTTTGTTTACTTATTATGTTTATGTATTTGTCCATACTGTGCGCTTGAGCGCAAGCACCAAGCTGTCAATGGATACGGAGTCTGAATATCGCTAATTAGATTTAAGCCTTTATGTTGAACCCATCAATTTTATCAACAAAGCTTTCTGTGCATGCAACCTGTTCTCAGCCTCATCCAGTATAGCAGAATGGGGGCTGGTAAGCACCTCACTGGTAATCTCCTCGCCACGGTGTGCGGGCAGGCAGTGCAGCACAATAACATCATCCTTTGCCACATCCAGCAATGCATCATTGATCTGGTACGGCCCCAGGTCGCGCATCCTCTGTTCCCGCTCATCCTCATCGCCCATGGAGACCCACACATCAGTGTACAGGATGTCGGCATTCAGGGCAGCAACCTTCGGGTCCGATACTATCTCGACCGAGCCGCCCAGCTCCCGGGCACGTTCCACACTACCATGGTCAGGCTCGTACCCTTCAGGACAGGCCACGCTCATCTGCATTCCGGTAATGGCTGCAGCGAGTATCGCAGAATTGCACACATTGTTCCCATCCCCTATCCAGGCGAACTTCAAACCTTCCAGCTTTCCCTTATATTCCCGGATGGTCATAAGGTCCGCCAGCAACTGGCACGGGTGTTCCAGGTCTGACAGGGCATTGATAACAGGCACACTCGCATAGTGGCCCAGTTCAACGAGAGTATTGTGACTGTTCACCCTTGCCATAATCCCGTGCACATACCTTGACATCACCTGGGCCGTGTCACCGATGGTCTCTCCTCTTCCAAGCTGAAGGTCACGGTAGTTCAGATACAGGGGGTGCCCCCCCAGTTCATTCATTGCCACTTCAAAGGAAATGCGGGTCCTGGTCGAGGATTTTTCGAAGATCATGGCAAGGCTCTTGTTCTTGAGCTTTTCCACCACCAAACCACCGGCTCGTTTGGCTTTCAGTTCGTCTGCCATATCCAGCAGCTCAATAATCTCAACACGCGACAGGTCACTCATGGATAATAAATGGGACAAAATATCACCTTTCATTTAGTAAATCACAGTGTCAACAAGTCTATTTATTATTATCCCCTCAGGCTCTTCATGTGGTCCACACGCTTTTGTATCAATGCCTGGGTACCGATATCATGCCTGCTTTCCAGCTGACCTCGCAGGCTGTTGAGAGCCTGCTCGGCAATCTGCTCGGCTTTTTCAATGGTATCGGCAATGCCCACAACAGCAGCAGCCCTTGACCCGGTCGTATACACCACGCCGTCCTTTTCATAGACACTGGAATAGAACAACAATGCATCTCCGGTATCGCCTACCTGAATGGGAGCATCTTTTACGGGATTCTCAGGATAACCAGCAGGTACCGCATATTTGCATACACTGGCCTTAGTGGCAAATTGCACATCAATGGTGTCAAGAGTACCGGTGGTCATGGCCTGTATAATATCGATAAAATCAGTCTCCAGCAGCGGAAGCACATTCATAGCCTCCGGGTCTCCGAAACGGGCATTGAACTCTATCACCCTGATACCACTGGCAGTAAGTATGAACTGGCCATACAGGATACCGCGGTACTCCACCCCGGTCTCTTCTCTGACCCTGACCACAACATCATTCATGATCTGCTTTGCCTCTTCGTAATCCCTCTCGTTCATAAAGGGTAACAGAGGTCCTGCATCATTATATGACCCCATACCACCGGTATTGGGGCCAAGGTCACCCTCATACGCCCGCTTGTGGTCCTGTACTGACGGCGCAAACGCGAGATGGCTGCCGTCCACAAAGGCATGGACCGTTACTTCCTCTCCCTTCAGGTTCTCCTCAATGACCACAACGTCCCTGGCCAATAGTTCACAAACATACGCCCTGGCAGCATCCCTGTCTGGCAGCTGGTCCCCCATGACCTTTACCCCTTTACCACCGGTCAAACCTGCCGGTTTCACGGCTACATCACCAAGTTCATCCACATACCTGAGTGCTGCATCCTCCTGGGTCTTGTTAAATATCCGAAACTCGGGAAGCCCGCAGATGCCGTATTTTTTCATGAAACTGCGCGTCCATGCCTTATCGAATTCCAGTTTGGCAGCCGCGCGTTTTGGTCCGACAGAAGGGATACCTGCAACGTCAAGAGCATCTGCAAGTCCCGCTGCCAGCGGGCCCTCAGGGCCGATAACAGCAATGTCTATGCCGTTCTTTATAGCGTATTCGGTTACTTTTTCCACTTCGGTTTCCGCATTGATGAGGAAATCCTCACAGAGCCCTGCAATTCCCGGATTCTTTTTCGACATCACTGCATACAGTTGATAATCGTGCTTACTTCCGGAGATGGCATGTGCAATAGCATGTTCACGCCCTCCTCCGCCAACTAATAGTATTTTTATCATTCCAAGTCCTCGATATGAATCCGTTCAAAAATTGTATAGACACTGATTCAATAATATCCATTAATAAGGTTGTGGTTTTTTGTTCTCAATGCCCAAATGACCGGATAGAACTGTCAGAACTGTATGAACATCCGGGAATAACGGGCAGCCATTGAACGTCTTATTCTATCATTTATCGTATTTTTTGTAAAGGTTTATTACCTGTTACGTAACATAAGCGTATAATGCTTAGCGGAGGTGATGGTTAATGGAAGCAAGAGATATTATTTTTTCAGTAGGTATGATCGTGTCAGCCTTTGTATTGACCACAAAATGGATGAGCAGGTTCTCTTCATCAAATTATGCTGCAGATGCGATAGTGGTGCTTGCGGCAATGGTCTTGATCGGTTCCCTGGCAGCCATGATTCTTTCCGTAGATATGAGGATGAGACGGATTGAAGCTATGTTAGAAGCGAAAGAGCGCTCATTAAGGATCAATATCCAGAGTGTTGAAGATAATCTTGATAGAAAACTGAATTCAGTGCTCAACAAAACCAACAGTTCAATGGAAGAAATGTCACGAAGGTTGTACCGATAAGACACGTGACATTACCTAATCCAGAAAAGCCAAACTGACTATCGACTCGACACGGTTCATGGCATCGGCAGCATTATCCACATTGGTCACCCTCCTCACATCTATCCGTCCTTTGCGGTATACCATGACCTGCCAGTCTTCAAGCCTGAACCTTGCAACCCCCAAACGAATGGAACAGCGTCTCTCCGGTATATCCAGCTCATCCAGTATCCTGCAAACTATCTCCATATCCAGGCTACGGCCGAAATGTGATTCTGCTATGAAAAGGCTGGGGTCTTCTACACAGGGCCTGGCAAGTACTATATCTCTTGCTGCACACATACCTGTCTACTATATCTCAAGGAAGGTATATTATTATAGGGGATAAGGACTAAATAATATTATTTTGATAAACTAAAAAGTGTAAGGAGGACAAAAACCATGCCTTTGGATTTTATAACAATCAACGGATTGGCAATCCTTATTGTTGCCATTGCAGCATTCATAGCTGTGTTCTACGTGCTTAAAGTAATTAAATACCTGATCGTAAATTCCGTTGTGGGGCTGATATTACTTTTTGCATCAAATGTTGCGATCAAAATGTTCGACCTGGGATTTTCAGTCGATATCAACTGGGTTTCTGTCATGATATGTGCCCTGGCTGGAATACCAGGGGTTCTCATCGTCATATTACTGGGAGTTTTCAATATCCCACTGGTACCGGCATAAATTCCCAAAGAGAAAAAGAACTGGCAGGGGACGATGTGCCCCTGCATAATTTATACAAGTTTGGGGGAGTAATATTTCTTTATCACCGTACTGCACTGGTCACATGATATCATGAGCCAGTCACCCACGTTCTCTGTCTGGAAATGATAGAATATGGACGATTTGCAGCCCGGGCATACATAGTATTCCTTGAAATAGTAGTTATAGAACTCAGGAGTGTTCTTTAACCATTCCAGCGTCTGCAGCATCAGTTCAAGGTACCGCTGTTTCGGTCCCCCCGATTCCAGTTCGCTACGCAACCGGTCACCGACCTCCTGTATCTGGTGTTTTGAATCACGCTGGATCTTCTTGTAATCTGATACATACTTGCTGCTGGATTCAAGGTATCTCTGGTATCCTTTGTGGACGTCAGTTCCCTTTTGCTCTATGGTCCTGAGGAAATATTCGCTCATCAGGTCTTCAAGCAGGTCATGGCAGGTTGTGCAGATATTATATTTTGGAAAATATTTTGTATCCTGCAACTCACCGCATATCTCACACGTTTCCATATGTTCCATCTCCTACTTGACCTTCACGGGAACTGAAGCGTCCCGGGTGAACATTATCGGGAATACGTTGATAACCGCAAGCAAATCACCTTTCCTGACCTCACCTGAATCAATCCCCAGGACGTAGGCTGAATCTACCATACGGTCGAATTCCACAGGCGCAGAACAACCCCCTTCACCCCCTATTTTCACCACTGACACCAGTGCGTGGTGATTAAATGCACAGGGCAGAGCAAGGGTATCCTTTTGCATATGGATTTTCTTGATCTTGATCTTTTCAAATTTTCCCTTTCCGATAGTCATGTTCTCATCGGCGACCACCATCTCCCATTTAGCCCGTGTGGCCATAGTAAATTCGTATGGCGATGCCTGGATCTTCATGGACAGTATTTCACTATCTTTCTTTGATACTATGTTTACGATTTCTGCCATATTTATCACCTCTGAACGATATGATTTTAAGTTATTTAAAGTATATCATGTTTAATCATTATAATTTACTGCCGATCACGTATCCCTTCGAGTATTACCAAACTGGCAGAACATTTCGCACTACAATGATGCCCGTTAGATTCCAGAAGGTATAGATAGAAATCGGTTAATCGCCTTATGGCGTCTTCATCTTTGTAACCATGGTATATTTTTATGGTTTCCATATCTGAATATTCTATTTTTTCCACGAGTCCCATGTTTTCGTGAAGCAATTTTATTGTCCCAAGAAATTCCTGAAAAGGGATATCAAATATGTGTTTCTCTACAAATGATTCAATTGTGCTGGTGTTTTTGAAGGGTTTATTTGCCAGGATGTCTGCGAAATTATCGCGACCCATAGACACGATATTATAATTTGTTACCATGTGGACCCTAATCAGTGTTCGCCAGAATGTTGGCTTCCTTAATAGCTCATTTACAACCTGGTTGTTATAGCCAAAATAGTTCTCCAATCCCCTGAATCTGGTATTTAATTCTATTTTTCTAAAATCTACCCGCATGGAAGTGGCCCGAAGGTGTACGTTCTCAACATCAAGGTTCAACTTATATGCAAAAAACTGGGCAATGTGCAGGGCTACAAACTCACGCAATGCTTCTGAGCCGTCGCTGACCATAAGAGTTACGGACTCAGGTTCAAGATTATCCATTGAGAACAATGAAACTTTTATCTGCCAGCCGAATTCCTGGCAGAGTTCATTCATTTTCTGGTCAAGTTCTGATATTGTCTCAATATTCAGCGGGTCCAATACTTCTTCCAGTATTGCCCTGTCCATCAAAATGCCCCGGGAGTATTTCAGGAACCATAGCAGGGTCGGATAACTGATTACCACATTTCGACCTGACTGAATGGTTTCTTCCAGGCGAGATAATTCACGTTTGGTCTCAGTAAGGTGTGTTTTTGCCTCTTTCAGTGTCCCGAACTGGTTGATCGCCGAATCAGCAAAATCAATGGCATCCCTTACGGCAGCACTGAGATTATTGTCATTTTTCTGCAGGAGTGGTTTGAGTTTATTCAGATGTTGAGGTTCAAGTGCTATGTTCTTTCTTATTACCATATTCTTTCCTATAATCGTATACCGATTAATACTTAGTGCTACTCAATACTGCAAGAGGATATTTTATCCGGCAAAGGTTCAAGTATGTACACGATTTGTCAAGTATTTTTAATTTAAAAGTTAAATTATTACTAAATAATGCATATATATTAAAAAAAATCAGATATATACTATAAAAAACGATTTAAAATTAAATTTAATAGCCATTCCTATTACTACTATCTTCACATCTGGAGATTTCAAGTGCTACTATCAATGAATTGTTGTTCAAGTATTTTGACCATACCATTAGCAGGAAAATCCCCCTATCAGTCAGATTTACCTGCGTATTTAACGTCATACGTTAGATACAATAAAAAGGTACCATAGATTCCATCAAAACCGCTCAACCCGCGACAGTCTTAAATACCGATATAACTGTTTTCATTTGATGCTTTTCTCCTATGAACTTCTTGGCAAACTGTTCGTATTCTTTGTATTCACAGCTGCAATAGTGACTGGTGCCGCATTACTGCTTGGTGCATATAGTATCAGGAGACACAGGATAATATTTCCAAATTTTATCTTATTTATGCTCTACCTCTTTTATTCGCCTTCAAAATGGATGTGCAGGATTTTTTCCATAAAAGAAGAAATTGTTGACGAAATATTAATTGAGGTCAGGAACGCGGTGATGCTTGAAAAGTTCATAAAAAAAGCCGACAGACGCGCTCTTATCCTCCCCCAGTGTATGAGGCATCCTCAATGCAGGGCACGTTGCGATCCCATAATGGGCTACGAGTGCACTAAATGCGGTAAGTGTGACATTAAAGATATTGCCGAGGCGGCAGAGAAGCATGATTTCAAAGTTTTTATTGTTCCGGGTGACAGCTTTGTCAGGAAGATAATAAAGTCATATAATCCGGATGCATGTCTTGGAGTCGCATGTTATGTGGAGTTGACCGAATCTATGCAATCAGTTTCAAAATTCATGCCTGTTCAAGGCGTTTGCCTGATAAGGGATGGATGTTTTGATACAAAAGTAGATGTAGCAGAAGTAATTCACAAGATGGAGATATGCGATGTATAGATTGATCGGGATTGCACTGCTCACCATTGTGGTTATATCCGTCTTCCTGGCCCTTTTTGCTTTGTGGATGAGCCGGGCCAGCCTGTGCAGGAATATCTGGCTTGCAGGTTTTTTTACGGATGTTCTTGACTTTTTCTATCTTCCGATAAAATTTTTCTTCCACAAGTATTCTGATACTGAAAAACTGGAACGATGGATGGTCTCCCTCAAGAATATGGCACACATATCTGCCTTTAAAAAGACCACACACCGTTTGCTGCTGGCCCCTCATTGCATGCGTGCACTTGATTGTCCTGCAGCGTCAACAAAGTTCGGGATCGAATGCATATCATGCGGGAAGTGCATCTTCTCAAAGATAAAAACAGACGCTAAACGGTTTAACTACACCCTGTATATTGTTGCGGGGTCATCATATGTCAGGCATATCATCAAAAAAGAATCAGCTGACGGCGCACTTCTATTAGCATGCAATTACGAGCTTAACAAGGTCATGCGCTCTTTAAAAAATAAGAACATAAAGACGTATGGCATTCCTCTTTCAAACGATGGTTGTTATGCTACTGAGATCGATTACAATAAACTGCTGGAAGAGATGGGAAATTTCAGCAAATAGGATATTATCTCCCTCATTATTATGGATGGTATGGCATGAATAACATTATATCAGTTTCACCTCAATTTGACAGAAACGTTAATATCCACTGATAAATATTGTAACCCAAAACCTGAGGATTTATTATGATAGATATAGTTATACCAAAAGGTAGTCTGGAAGAACAGACATTGCTGCTGTTCAAACAGGCAGACCTTCCTATAAAGAAAACAGACAGGGAATACAACCCAAAGATAAACGACCCCCGAATAAGCAGGGTGAAGATATTGCGGCCACAGGAAATAGCCAAATATGTGGAACAGGGATATTTTGACCTTGGTATCACCGGCCGGGACTGGATACTGGAATCCAACAGTGACGTCGTAGAGGTTGCTGACCTCCCGTACAGCAAACAGGGTGCCGGTAATGTGAAGATCGTTATCGCAGTTCCCCAGCAGGACGATTCCATTAAAAGTGCTTCAGATATCAAACCGAACAGCCGGGTATCCACAGAATATCCCAACATGACGAAAGAATTCTTCGATAAACTGGGGATACCTGTGGAGATATTCTTTTCCTATGGTGCGACCGAAGCAAAGGTACCAGAACTGGTTGATGTAGTGGTTGACCTCACCGAGACCGGGTCCACGCTCAGGAAGAACAATCTTAAGATAGTGGATGTGATCGCCGAGTCCTCTACCAAGCTCATTGCTAACAAAAAGGCATGGAAAGACCCAAAAAAGCGAAAGGCTATTGAGGAGATCAAGACCCTGCTCCTTGCCGTAATAGAAGCAAGGGGGAAAGTGCTCATCGACCTGAACGTGCATGAGGATAATCTTGACGCTGTTGTTAAAGCCCTTCCTTCCATGAAGAACCCGACCGTGAGCAAACTCTATAAGTCAGATTTCTATGCAGTTGAAACTGTGGTCGATAAAAGTGAAATAAATATCCTTATACCAAAACTGAAAAGCCTGGGTGCTGAGGATATACTTGAACTGGACATATCGAAGATAGTCCATTAGATCCACACGTAAACTGATACAACTGATAAACGGGCATTCAGATGCCGCTTACCAGTTCATAGAGAGCAGCTTTTGGGTCTTTGGCTTTGACAATCCCCGAGGCCAGGAGCACACCCACACTGCCCAGTTCCAGTGCAGATTTCAGGTCCTCCCCTTTGCTGATCCCTGCACCGCACAGTACTTTTACGGAGGGGTTCACCTGCCTGACCGCTTCCACCGAGCCCGAGACCACTCCAGGGTCTGCCTTTGATACTGGTATGCCCGACCCTATAAGTTCAGGTGGTTCAACAGCTACGTAATCAGGTCCCAGTGCCGATGCTGCCCGGGTGGTGGCGATATTGTTGGTACACACGATGGTGGTCAGTCCCACGTGGCGTGCCGCAGACAGGGATGCGTCGATATCTGCCAGCCCCAACCTTCTTTCTGAATGATTGATAAGCGTACCTGTGGCGCCAGCTTCTTTTATGGTTCCTGCCATGATATGGCCGGTGAAACTTCCTGCCCCAATACCGTCGATGTGTTGCGAAAAAACAGGTATATCCACGGCAGATGCCACGCGGTGTATATCAGGTAATTGGGGTACAGCTACGATATTGGCTCCGGTATCGTTAGCAACATCTTTGCATGCCTGGGCAATTGTGACAGCATTGGCACCTGTGCCTTCAGTATATGTCTTGAAATTCAGTACTATTAAAGGTCTATCCATTGTATTTCCCCCATGAATGGTTGGTAATAGTAAATCGCCTTATAAGGTTCTTATCATTTTTGGTTATGTTGCGAGAAATACCAATATTGAGTGCGAATATTTAGAGATATGTTTACAAGATATTCTTTGTATATGGCACTTTTAAAAATTTCAATGTTGCCATTATTATCTGCGAATCGACCAATGACTCTGACTTTTTGATCCATACCTCGCATAAATTGGGCTTCATATTATTCTGAAGGATAAATAAATCCCTTTTTAACAAGTCTCCGGACTTCTTCCACTGGAAGAAGAGTGCCATTTATAGTATCTAATTTTGGGTTTGCAGGGTCAACACCATATTTCTGAATATATGTCGCACGTGCCTCTTGTTCAATTGTCATCATCTCATCCATTGTTATTACAGCATCATAATCCACCCCTTCTACTGACCCTTCAGGTGGTTCTCCAGTTTCAGTGACTATGACTCTTGTTTTTCCATCTAAAACCGTTCCATCCTTGTAGTGAGGCAACTCACCGTTTGCAAACTTGATATCATTCTCAGTTATGTTATATTTCAGGTATAGTTCATTTAACTCATTTGGTGTATAGTGAGGGAATTGAGACGTTTTATCCACACTAATTGAGTATGCAATTGTGCTTAAAAGTAATAATACAATAATTATCAAGGCAATTTTTATCTTCATTTGACTTTCACCTGCGATTCCATCTTCTTAATCCTTAAGTACTTGTGTAATATGTTCACTCGCGTCATAATTTTTCACTTCGAAATTCAAAGGTTCCGTCAGAGAATAATTTATATTATAAAAGTCCACTTTTTTTTATTATTTCCACTAATAAGCTTTGAGGTATGATTGATTTATTCCAGGACACGGTCGCCAATTTTGTGGTTAATTAGTAAATTGTAATATCCGTATGGGAACATTTTTTCCGCCCTCAGATCCGCATATTTTTCCGTCCTCATATCCACATAAAAATATACTAACCCTCCCGAATTCCTTTTTTGATATAATTGTGTCAGTAATATTATCATCTAAACGAACTTTAAATAAATAGTCTCCTCTTTTGTCAACGATTTTTTTAGAATTTATCGGAATTCCGGGGCTTGACATGTACGTTTCATTGAATATCAATTTCCCATCAGTATCAAATATTACTACAGTTACCTCATGGTTCTCAACATCATAATTAGTAATAGCAAATTCCAATGGTTTATACATAAGTAAAGGAGTATAAATTATAATCATCAATCCAATAACTACAATTCCTGCACATATGATTATTTTTTTGTTTCTTTTCATATTATCATTTCCTCTTTATTCTTTTACTCCGGAAGCATAACCAGCAATCTTTAAAAACCTTCAAATCACACCAATGCTATGCCTTCGGGTACAGTGGGATTACGGCCCGATAGATTGTCACAACGTGTCGAAACTCCCACATCCAATTTATTTGCACTGAATTGTAATATTTGTGCAATGACAACAATAATACGGAACTGTATATAAAACTATCGAGATTCATATAATATCTGTGGTATGGATATATATAAATATTAACATTTATCAATACATCGTAAAGTATAAATGTGATCTAATTATACTGATTAATAGTGAGCATATCAGCGAATTAAGACCTATGGGCTACAATGCCTGGAGTGGGCCAAATGGGGGATTAAATATCCCCCTTTCATATAATCAATGAAGTCTTTTTGACTATCCTTAAATATTACCAGCAATAAATAAACGCACGATGTCAAACTCATGTACAGGGGCCCAGGCCCTTGTGTTCGGTATCCTTGACTCGGGAGTAAGCCTTGCCACCGGTGTCCCCGGATTCCCTATTTCAGGAATAATGGAACTTCTGAAGGATTCCGGTATAGAAGCGCGCTGGTCGATAAATGAAAAAGTAGCACTCGAGGCAGCACTTGGCGCTTCAGCAGTAGGACGCAGAGCAGTGGTTATTGTAAAACATGTCGGTATGAACGTGCTTGCGGACCCGCTGGTCACATCAGTCACCCACACTATAGGAGCCGGGCTGGTAATTATTGCAGGTGACGACCCCGGAATACAGCAGAGCCAGAACGAACAGGATTCCCGGTACTATGGGTTGCTTGCGGAAGTGCCGGTCTTTGACCCGCGCGACCCTGCTATCGTTTATAGCAGCATGTGCCAGGCGTTCAAGCTCTCTGAAGAGGTGCACACACCGGTGATAATCCGCATCACTGACAGATTGAACAATGAGACTGGTTTTGTAGAAAGAACCAAGCCAGAAGTAGTGGAACTCCCAACATTTGATAGGAATGTATGGTCGTATACTATGAAAGGAAAACATCAGTTGTTCCACACCTCATCATATCCCCGGATGCAACATGTTTCTGCAGAATCTGAATTGAAAGTACGTTCTGAACGTGGTAAGAAACGTGGCATAATATCGTCCGGGTATCTTTCCACTCTGGTCGAGCAGATAATATCGGATGGAAAAGAAGATATTTCACATCTGGCACTTACGATTGTTAATCCGCTGCCGATAAAGGGAATCAATTGTTTTATCAACCGGCATGAAAGGACCTTGGTAGTGGAAGAGAGCGAAAGTGTCATAGAAAATCAATTATCCTGCAGAGGAGTGCTGGGAAAATTAACCGGACACATAGGATATGGAAAGGTAGAGGCTTCTGACATCATTCAGGCACTAAACAAGATTGACTGGGATACTATCACTCCATCGATTTCTCCTGAGACCATCGAAAGCAGGGGTTTCTCCCGGAATATATGTGATGACTGCCCCTATCATGTCCTGTACCGGGTGCTTGGAACAATAGATATACCTGTTGCAGGAGATCTGGGTTGCTCGGTCAGGACCGCCCCCCCGCCCATGGGAGTGGTGGACCTGGCATATTCACTGGGGTCATCCATTGCCACTGCTACAGGATTTGATAAAAAAGGTATAGCCCTCATAGGCGATTACGGACTGGTACATACCGGATTGCAGGGACTTATCGAAGCCGTTCATCACCATAAGGACGTACTGGTGGTGGTGCTCCAGAATACTATTGCTGCCCTTACAGGCGGGCAGGAAGTACCTGACATGACAGACGTGGTGCGGACACTGGTACCCGATACTACCCTGCTTGATATTGAGAATATTTCAGAACCGGAACTTGCCACGCTCCTTACTGCTGAACTTGAAAAGAGCGGTGTATCAGTACTCCTGGTACGCGGCAAGTGTACCATGTATTGACATGGTATGTTGCGGTATGGCTCCGGAGCCATAACCTTAATCCGGCATCAGGATCTCCTTGATAAACTCGTCCAGGCGTTTGCAGGGTATGCCTCGCTTGGCCTGGGTGCAGTCCTTCACTTTCGCAAGCAGTTCGCATAACTGGTCATGGTTCAGGTTGTACCCCATGCTCAACACAATGCCTTTAAGTGCCTTGGTGCCGGTGTGTTTCCCGATTATCAGGCTACGTTTACCGCCTACGATCTCAGGTGAAAATAGTTCATAGGTACTGGGTTCTTCCATAATGGCAGCCACGTGGATACCACTCTCGTGCGCAAAAGCAAAATCACCGACAACCGGTTTGTTCTTTGCCAGTTTCACTCCTGAGTATTCCACGACCAGCTTTGAAAGTTTGGCCAGGTTCTGGGTATTGTACCGTTCAATGCCATACTGTACCATCAGTGACATCAGTACCTCTTCCAGCGCAGCATTGCCTGCCCTTTCCCCGATACCGTTTACAGTAGTGTGGAGTTGCTTTGCGCCGGCTTCTGCTGCGGCCAGGGTATTTGCAGTCGCCATGCCCAGGTCGTTATGGCAGTGTATGCAGATGTCGGTCTTGATATCTTTCTTGATCTCACTGACAAGGTAATACGCTGTGGCAGGGTTGAGTATTCCCACTGTATCGGCAATGCTCACGTAATCGGCACCGCGCTCCTCTGCCATTTTGAATATGCTCTTCAGGGTGCCGACATCCGTGCGCGTGGCATCCTCTGCAGCGAACCGCACCGTTAACCCGTGGTCCTTGGCATATTCCAGGGCATCCATAGCACAGGTTGTGGCTTCGGCGCATGTCTTGTGATATTTATATTTCAGGTGCAGATCAGATGTGGCAATAAACATGCTCAAGATATCCACTTCACAACCAATGGCAACATCGATGTCGCTGATTATTGAGCGTGACAGGCAGCAAACCTTTGCGTTCAGGCCCATTTTTGCAATTTCCCTGACCGTATCCCGCTCGGTTTGGGAAACAATGGGGAAGCCGGCTTCGATGACTTCGACGCCGATGCTGTCAAGTTCCTGTGCCATACGTTTCTTTTCGTCAGACGTGAAGGCGGTTCCGGGGGTCTGTTCTCCGTCCCTGAGTGTGACATCACATATTTCGAAGTCACCGGGTTTTCTTCCAACAAGTTCGACCAGTTTGTTTCTGGAATACTGCATGTTATCACCTATTTATGGGTCATTAGTTATCCACATCATAAGTAAGGTTTTCTGCCAAAACGTTAATATTAATAATTATAGATATATCATTCACCTTAAAGTATTGCAGGTAACTTTCTGCTGATTCGTGCAGTTACCCTTATCGCAATATAAATAAAAACTTACCCATAAGTAACAAGGAGTAACGGTTTTGGCGACTATCAGTGAAAAGATATTTGGCAGGGCATCGAATTCCGATGTCCGTGCAGGTGATTTCGTGATTGCCGATGTGGATTGTGCCATGGCGCATGATGGTACAAGTGTACTGGCAGTGAAAGCATTTCGGGAAATGGAGGTCCCGAATGTCTGGGACCCGGCACGGATAGTCATCCCGTTTGACCATATTGTGCCTGCAAGCACTGATGTGGCTGCCAACCTGCAGTACGACATCCGGCAATGGATACGGCAGCAAGGTATCCCGAACATGTATGATGTGGGTGAGGGAATATGCCACCAGGTACTCCCAGAGCAGGGGTTTGCCCTTCCTGGCAGGCTGATAGTGGGCGCAGATTCCCATTCATGTACCTATGGTGCCTTTGGTGCCTTTGGTACCGGTGTTGGCGCCACTGACATGGCCGAGATATTTGCATCAGGCAAGCTGTGGTTCCGGGTGCCCCAGACCATGAGGGTCACTGTTGAGGGAAAACTGGGGGACCGGGTATCTGCGAAGGACCTGACGCTTAACGTGATAAAGCATATCGGTGCTGACGGCGCTACCTATAAGGCCATGGAATATTACGGTTCGGCCATTGAAGAGTTGAGCATCGCGGGCAGGATGACGCTGTGCAACATGGCCATTGAGATGGGCGGGAAGGCAGGGATCGTGCCGCCTGACACCAAGACCGATGAGTTCCTGAAAGGCCGGGCTGTGGATTCGTATACGCCGGTCTTTGCTGATGAGGATTCCGGATATTGCGAGGAGATACATATTGATGTGGGTGACCTTCCTCCGCAGGTGGCCAGACCCCACAATGTGGACAATGTATGTGATGTGGATGAGGTAGCGGGAACGGCTGTTGACCAGGTGTTCATCGGTTCGTGTACGAACGGCAGGCTGGAAGACCTGGAGGCTGCGGCACGTATCCTGAAAGGGCGCAGTGTAGCGGTACGCACCATCGTGATACCGGCATCAAGAACAGTCCTGCTTGAGGCTATCGAATTGGGATATATCACTTCCCTCATTGAGGCAGGGGCAACCCTTGGACCACCGGGCTGCGGGCCGTGCCTGGGTGCTCACCTGGGCGTGCTGGCCGAGGGAGAGGTGTGTGTGTCGACGTCAAACCGTAACTTCAAGGGCAGGATGGGCAGGGGCGGACTACTGTACCTGGCATCACCCGAGACTGCCGCTGCATCGGCGTTGAAGGGCGAGATCGCCGATCCCAGGCTGGTCTGAAAGGAACAGTTCTGTCTTTGCGGTGTAAAAACGTTCATGTTGTATGAATGATATAACTGGAGTTATGCTCCGCGACAGGGATAAGTATGTGATATGGCCCGCCTATATCGATAAAGGCAACAGCAGAAGCGGAGGGCGCATCATTTCAAGGAAGCGCTCTGTGACATCACCCGAGTTGAAGGAGATTGACCGGGCCGCAAAGGAACTGGGCCTGAATCCGGTGGTTGAGAAGGATAAGGCATATCCCAAATACTGGTGGGAGGTCAGCGGGCGGGTGCTGGTGGATAAAAAGGGTGGGAAGTCAAGGATTGCACGGGATATTGCGGGCAAGATAGGGGAGATGCGCGGGTAGCTATAAACAAGAAAATCCTCCCTGTGGTCGGATAAACTTGAGTACAAAAAGTTATACTTTATGTACTATTAAAAGGAGATAATATTTACAATTTTTCCATCTACCATTGTTTTTTTACTTCCTCCCCCACACCAGAGCCACCAGCCCGAACATATCCAGCTGAATATTGAACCCATCAACCGCCCTGAAAGCATCCTTTAACAGCGCTATATCCACATAGTTCGCAGTCCGCATCTCCACACATGTATGGAATATCTCAAGCAGTATCTTCTTTGAAAACCTGGTCTGCTGCACCACGTCCATCACAGCAATCTCACCACCAGGCCGTAATACCCTGAACATTTCACCCAATACTTCTCCGGGCCTCCCCACCTCATGCATAGCAAAACTTGAAACAGTACCATGGAACACCCCATCCTTGAATGGCAGCCTGTGCGCATCAGCCAGCACAAAATCCCCTTTCGCCTTGGCTCTGGCCCGTTTTAACATATGCACTGAAATATCGGTGCATACCAGGTCGACAGCACCCATCCTTTCAGCCAGGTAACCAGTGCCGGACGCCATATCTAATATGCGCCTGCCTTTCTTGAGCTCGACCTTACCAAGTAACTGCTGCCTTAAACGTTCATACTGGCCGAACATGGCCACCCTGGCACCAAAATCATAGACCGGCGCCAGAAATTTGAAAAAACTGTGACTTTTTACCTCAACCATTTTTCTCATCCCGTTGAGATAATTATACTGCATAAATATAAATACATTTCATACCGTAGATATTCCGGGTCGTTGAAATGAAAAAAAGCAAAAAGATGTATTACCTTATTCTCCTTGGTCTCGTGTTCCTGCTGGGAGGCATAGTGATGAAGAGTGAAACCGGCGAACCATCACCATACATTTCTTTCGGCGTCGGAACACTGGTTGCCACCGCTCTTTACTACGGTATTGTAGAAAAACGCCCCCAGATCGCAGCATTCATCATCGGTTTGATCGTACTGCATTCCGGTATCCTGCTCATAATAAAAGGTGAGTTGACATACCCTCTTGAATTCGGACTGGTCACCTTCATAAGCGGCATCCTGGTATTGCTCAATTCAGGTTTCTCGGAATATATGCGGGACCGCAAAAAGAACAGCTAAATTCACTTGATGTGCTGCTCATCCCTCATGACCTTCAAGAGTTCCAGTACTGAATACCCTGCCCTGGTTATTCCCATACTGCGCGGGTCAGTATCAGTACCTGCCAGATACAGGTTTTTTATCGGTGTCCTGGGCTGTGCAAAATAACCGTTGATGGTCACTGCCGCCTTCTCCGGAATGGTGGTCTGGGAATGTTTCATCTCAATATGGTCCTCGATTCCTGGTAATGCCCCGAGAATGGTATTGTACATCCGCTTCTTGTCCTCATCAATGGGTACGGATCCGTCTGCAATGAAAGTAAATCCTACCAGCTGCTTCCCTGGCGGTGCCAGTTGTGCATCATAATTGCTGATGGGCATGGCCCAATAAGCTCTTGGTTTGAACCATATCTCAGAACCTTTATAATCAAACTCAGGTAACCTGGAATCAAGACCAAGCCAGATAGTAACACTACGGGTCTGAACAACCCCTTCAAGTTCATGGATATATGATGCCGGCAGGTTATCAACCACATCAGGCATATCCTTTATAAAACCAGTATACACCACCGCATCAGCAGTATATGTGTCCTGATCCGTCATCACCCCTTTCGCCACACCTTCCCTTGAAAATATCTGTGTCACTTTTGATGAAGTCTTTATTTCCACTGCATTTGATAGGGAATACAATACAGCATTGAGGAAACTTTTCAGTCCACCACGAGGGTATGCCTGTGAATATCCGATATTATTCACTGCAAGTCGCGTGAGTACTGACAGATGTTCCTTTAGTTGTCCTCCGGACAGGTGGTTCATGAGCAGGGCCCTGTACGAGTAAGCAATTTCCTCATCCTCCCAGAAGTTCTCAGGAACACTATCCCGCATAAAACTGCTGCCAGTCATTACTCTATGCACCGAGGTCTCCTTCATGGACCTGCCTGACAATGAATAACAGATAGCATCGATAAAGTCCAGGGCATCCTGCGATAGACCTTTTGGCAGGTAATCATACATTGATTGGTGAGTCAATTCAGTACCCAGGGTAGTCTGGGTAATTGCCTTTGTAATCGTCTGGCTCAGTAATAACCGATCCATTTTTGGAAGCACGTCAAAAGTAGCGAATTCCTTTAGCGTGGATGGTATCTTAGAAATACCTTTATGGGTTCGGACATGATAGGTCCCGTGGTCCAGTAATACAGGAGTGTAATTAAAATACGTATCTATAAGCCTGCGCAGCGGTCCTTCCCTGAGGTGTGTGATAGCGTGCACTCCGGTATCTACCTGGAACCCGTCAACCATATAACTGTTGCAGTTACCTCCAACATTTTTACGTTTTTCCAGGACAAGCACTTTTTTTCCGTGTTTGGATAGTGTCATGGCAGCCATCAGGCCACTGATGCCGCCACCAACAACTATTACATCATAATCTGCCATATTCTATTGATAACTTATATCTATCAGAGTTTAAATTCCTTTGCAGCAATACCGTTGAGTATTGCCTCATACCGCTGGCATACACGCTCCACGATATCATCGGAAGCGTTCCTGTGTGTGGGTACCAGTATATCGGCATCTCTGGATACATCCACTCCATCCGAGGAAAGCCCGTAATCGGGCGCCACCAGCATTCCCTTAGCGGACACGTTGAGCTTCATATCGGAAACAAGCCGTGAAACCATATCAGTACCTGGTTTTACCCTGGCAGACACGCCCATGGCCCGGGAAAGGTATTGACTTTTCAATATCTTGATTTTTTCAACAGCTGCATTGACCTTATCCTTTGTACCCAGATTAGACAGCTTGTCTATGGTAGTTAGCAGGTCATCAAAAGTGACGGCCTGAATCTCAATGATCTCACCATTGAAATACTCTGCAGCCTTTTCACCATATCCTTTTGCGATTACCAGTCTGCTCAGGGAATTCATTCGTTCGATTTCACTTTGAGTGGGATGGTAAGGTTCAACAACTTTAAAGTCCTCGATACCAAGCAAGAACATCAGGGATAGGTATCCCCTGGTCACGCCGATGGGCCTTTTCACACCCAGCCATTTGTCCAGCCCGACCTGGCTGTCATGTGATACCATTTCAATTATCTTCTGCTTGACATATTCAGGTTCACTGGACTCAAGTCCGAAATATTCGGCAAATCCATGTGTGGTAGAAAGCATCATACTCCTGCCTTGTGGAGTGCGTTTTATCAGCCCCCGCTCTTCCAGTTCCCTTACATGGTCGTACGTGGCATTACCCCGCTTCTCAACCAGGTCACTCTGGAGCAAAGGCTGGTGATACGCTATCATGGAAAGTGTACGGAGTATAGGAGATGGCAGTTCCCTGGGTGCAACGCTGCGGACATGTTCGGCATATTCAGGTTTGACCTGCATCACGTACTTGCCTTCCAGTTCAATTATTTCAAGCCCGGTCTGGCGTTGCCGGTACTCCTCTACCAGCGACTCTATAATAGCAGGAACCTTATTGCGCTTGCTTACCAGTTCCTTTAACGCACCCGATTCTACCGGTCCACCGGCAGCAAACAAAGCTGCTTCGATTATTTCGCGGTCCCCTATGAACATACCCCCGAATCTTCGGGGTACCGGATATATAATTCACCAAAGAGCTCTTCCTGTTCAAGCCATACTTCCTTCATGTTTGCCAGGAATAACAGCGAGATGTAGGTCATAAGTTTATTTGAACGGTCACCCGTTAATATTTCACCAAGTAAAATGTAATTTCTATCATAAAGCAACTCTGCTATTAGAGTCCGCAGGTCTTTCACTCTGCCCTCGATATCCTCTTCGTGGGCTATCCCCAGTACCTGTTCAGTAGTATGACGGGTAAGTTGCAGATGTTCCTTTGTCTGGTGGCGCATACTTCTGCGTCTTTCCACTACTTCGGCTTTTTCCAGTTCCATAATGAGTTCGTTCAGAGTGACCGACCTGTGGGAATGGCGGCGCACAGGTGGTCTGGGAATCGGATACTCATCCACTTCAAAGAAATCATACTCATCGACCCATGAATCGTCCTCTATCACCGGTACTTCCACCAGGGCATTGGACTTCATGCGAAGCAGGATAGCAGCGTAATGCAGCGTCCTGCCAGATATCCGCAGGTCCATGCGTTCCATTTTCTCAACGTGCCTGAAAAACTTGTCAGTAACGTCAACTATATCGATATTCCAGGGATCTATCTCCCCATCCAGTGCCAGTTTTACCAGTATCTCCACCGGTTCCTCAAACTCACCAGGGTCCATCTGGCCCGATAAGATGTTTCCATTCAAAGTCGGCATTGCGACTAATTCTTGCATATCAGCATCATCCCCTCTAATTTCAAGAATTCTTAAATATATTCATGCTTTAATAATATATTATCTTATTCAATACTGGTATCCTCAATACTATCTTTCTCAATGCTAGTATCCTCAAAACCATTATTATCAATGGTACTATCTTCAATACCACTATTCTCAATGGTAGTATCCTCAAAACCATTATTATCAATGGTACTATCTTCAATACCACTGTTCTCAATGGCAGTATCTTCAGAACCATCATTCTCAATGGTAGTATCTACAATAGTACTATCATCACGTACAACCCGGGCAACACCCATCACTTTATCTGCGCCCTGTACGTTCATGATCTTCACACCCTGTGTATTGCGCCCCTGTATCCTGATATCTGATACCGGTACCCGGATAATGATGCCGCCGGAAGTGGTCACCATAAGTTCATCAGATTCGTTCACTGCTTTTACATCTACCACAAGGCCATTGCGAATGCTGGATATGATGGTTATGACACCCTGGCCGCCCCTGTTGATGTTGCGGTATTCTTCAAACTCGGTCCGTTTCCCGAATCCGTTCTCGGTAATGGTCAACAGGGTTGCGTCATCCCTGACGATATCCATCCCGACCACATGATCATTATTGACAAGCCGGATACCGCGAACGCCCCTGGCGCTGCGGCCCATTGTGCGAACATCGGTCTCAGAGAACCGGATCGCTTTGCCGTGCCGGCTTCCAATAATAATGTCCCTGGTACCGTCTGTGAGTTTAACGGTCTGGAGTTCATCCCCTTCATCCAGCGTTATGGCTATAATGCCTCCGCGTCTGGGATTCCTGAACGCTGACAGGTCGGTCTTTTTCACTACACCGCACCTGGTTGCCATGATAAGATAATACCCTTCTTCAAACGACTTTACCGGTATCTGGGCAGTGACATTTTCACCGGTCTCCACTTCGATAAGGTTGACTATGGCTTTACCACGACTTTGTCTTGACGCGTCAGGTATCTCATAGACCTTGAGCCAGTGGACGCGTCCCCGGTCTGTGAAGAACAGGATATAATCATGTGTAGATGCCACGAACAGGTCCTCCACGAAATCGGCTTCTTTGGTATCCATGCCGATGACGCCGCGACCGCCCCTGCGCTGTTGTCTGTACGTGTCAATGGGCATGCGTTTGATATACCCGCCATTGGAGATAGTGACCACCACCTCTTCCACTGGTATCAGGTCCTCATCCTCCAGGTCTACTGCACCCTCGATGATCTGGGAGCGCCTGGCATCACCATAACGCTGCTTGATATCAGTCAGTTCTTCCTTAATGAGGTTCAGTATCCTGGCCCGGTCAGCTAACAGCTCAAGCAACCACTGAATGGTTTTAAGCAGTTCTTTATGTTCGTTATCGATCTTCTCCCGTTCAAGACCGGTGAGTCTTTGGAGCCTCATATCAAGTATGGCTTTAGCCTGCTCCTCACTGAGGTCGAAATTAGACATCAGTCCGTTCCTGGCCTCGTCCACGGTCTTGCTTGCCCTGATAAGGGTAATGACCTGGTCGATATGGTCCAGTGCGATCTGCAGACCTTCCAGGATATGGGCGCGCTTGCGGGCCTTCTCAAGTTCGAACTGGCTGCGCCGGGTGATAACCACCACACGGTGGTCAATGAAATGCACAATGAGTTCTTTGAGGGTCAACACCTGGGGCTGGCCGTCCACCAGTGCCAGGTTGATAATACCAAAAGAGGACTCCATCTGGGTATGTTTATACAGCTGGTTCAGAACCACATCTGCATTCGTACCACGGGCCAGTTCAATTACTACCCTGATGCCATCCCTGTCAGACTCGTCCCGCAGGTCGGTAATGCCAAAAATCTTCTTTTCCTTGACCAGTTCGGCGATATTCTCGATGAGTTTGGCCTTATTAACCTGGTAAGGCACCTCATCAATGATTATCTTCTCTTTATTCTTACTTTCCTCAATACTGGTCTTTGCCCGCATCTTCACAATGCCTCTCCCGGTCTGGTATGCACTGCGAATCCCGCTGCTACCAAAAATATAAGCACCGGTAGGAAAATCAGGGCCCTTGACCACGCCCATCAGGTCCTGGATCTCTACATCCGGATCATCGATGGTCATGTTCACCGCATCCACTATTTCATTGAGATTATGAGGTGCCATGTTGGTAGCCATACCTACGGCAATACCAGTCGAACCGTTCACCAGCAGGTTGGGCAGTCTGGAGGGCAGCACCAGCGGTTCTTCCAGGGACCCGTCATAGTTGGGTATGAAATCTACCGTGTTCTTGTCAATATCAGCCAGCATCTCCTCAGCGATGCGGTCCATGCGAACCTCGGTATAACGCATGGCTGCAGCCGAATCTCCATCAATGGAACCGAAGTTTCCCTGTCCATCGGCCAGTGGATAACGTAAATTGAAATCCTGGGCCATCCTGACCATAGTGTCGTAAATGGCTGCGTCGCCGTGGGGATGGTACTTACCCATGACATCACCCACGATCCTGGCAGATTTCTTGTAGGGCTTATCGCGGGTCATACCCTGTTCCTGCATACCGAACAGGATACGCCTGTGCACAGGCTTCAGGCCATCACGCACATCGGGCAGGGCCCTGCCAACGATTACGCTCATGGCATAATCGATATACGAGGTCTTCATCTCGTCCTCGATGTTCATGGGTATGATCTTATCTACACTACCCTTGCCAGTATCGCCGGTAGGACTTACTTCTTCATCCTCACCGATATTCCTTTCAGTGCCTTCACCAGTATCTTCGGCCATATTTTCCTCGTTATCGTTCAACTTTTCATCCCCGGGAAGCTCATCAGACATCAAGGTTCTTCACCTCCCTTGCATGCCGTTCAATAAATTCCCGCCTGGGCTCCACCTTATCGCCCATAAGTATTGTAAAAATCTCATCCGCTTCCATGGCATTGTCCAGCGTGACCTGTATAAGTGTCCTGGTCTCCGGATTCATGGTGGTATCCCACAACTGGTCGGGATTCATCTCGCCCAGACCCTTGAAGCGCTGCACTCCGACTCCCTGACTACCCAGCTCTTCCACTAATGTATCTTTCTCGGTATCAGTGTAAACGTACTGGGTGACCTTTCCTTTCTTTATGCGGTACAGAGGCGGCTGGGCTATGTACACATATCCCAACTCTATCAACGGCTTCATGTAACGGTAGAAGAAAGTAAGCAGTAGTGTCCTGATATGGGCACCATCCACATCGGCATCGGTCATAATTATCACCTTATGGTATCTGGCCTTCGCTTGATCGAAATCATCACCAAGACCCGTACCTATTGCGGTTATCAGGGCACGTATCTCATTGTTCTTGAGTATCTTGTTCAACCTGGCCTTCTCAACATTGAGGATCTTACCCCTCAGCGGCAATATTGCCTGGGTCTTACGGCTCCGTCCCTGTTTGGCCGAACCACCGGCACTGTCACCCTCTACCAGGTACACTTCGCAAAGACGCGGGTCCTTCTCTGAGCAGTCAGCCAGTTTGCCCGGCAGTGAAGACACTTCCAGAGCGCTCTTACGCCTGGTCAGTTCTCTTGCCTTGCGGGCAGCATCCCTTGCCTGGGCTGCCAGCACCGATTTGCCTATGATAGTATCTGCTTCCTTGGGATGTTCTTCCAAAAACTCCCGCAACCCCTCACCTACCAGGGTCTCCACAATACCTTTGACATCGCTGTTACCCAGCTTGGTCTTGGTCTGCCCTTCGAACTGGGGTTCAGTGAGCTTCACACTGATAATGGCGGTCAACCCCTCCCTGATATCCTCACCAGAGAGCTTTTCGCTGCCTTTTACAAGCCCGCGGTCCCTGGCATAATCATTGACGGCACGCGTCAGGGCCGCCTTAAAGCCGCTCAGGTGTGTACCGCCTTCGTGGGTATTGATATTATTGGCAAATGAGAACACCGTCTCTGTATAACTGTCATTATACTGGATAGCTATCTCCACCTGGGTGCTGTCCTTGGTCTTCTGGAAATATACCGGTGGTTGGTGTAGTGAATTCTTGTTCTTGTTCAGGTGTTCTACAAAAGCAACGATACCGCCTTCATAATGGAACAGTTTCTCATCGCCTGTGCGTTCGTCCCTGATATTGATCTTAATTCCTTTGTTCAGGTATGCCAGTTCCCTCAGGCGTTTGGATATGGTCTCGAAACTAAAATCAACCGTCTCGAAAATCTCATAATCTGGTTTGAAGGTGATTTTGGTGCCTGTCCTGTCAGTATCCCCCCTCACGGCAACGTCACCCATGGGCTTTCCGCGCTGGTACCGCTGGAAGTGCACGTTCCCCTTGCGGTATACTTCGGCCTCCATCCATTCGGACAGGGCGTTCACCACGGAAACACCAACACCGTGCAGACCTCCTGAAACTTTATACGACTCGGTATCGAACTTACCGCCGGCATGGAGCATGGTCATGACCACTTCAAGAGCGGATTTATGGAATTTCTCATGCATATCCACGGGAATGCCACGTCCATCATCCAGTACACTCACCGAGTTATCCCGGTTGATAGTGACCTCAATATTTTCGCAGTACCCTGCAAGTGCTTCATCGATACTGTTGTCAACCGTTTCATATACCAGGTGGTGAAGTCCGCGGGTGTCTGTGCTGCCTACATACATGCTGGGGCGCTTGCGCACTGCTTCCAGTCCTTCAAGTACCTGTATCTTACCAGCATCGTATTGTTTATCCATCATTAATGGTCTCCAAAAATTATTAACATTATCAAATTATCCCCATCTCAGTAAGCCGCTCGGGCAAATACCGCTGGGTCACAAAGTCCAGACCCTTCCCTGCAAAGGCCTGTTGTTCTGCCTTTTTGCCGATGTCAAGTTGTAACTGTATCTGGGTCTTCCAGTACTCAGAATCGAACCTGGGGTCACTCAGTTCACTGTGCAGAGCTTTGATATCCTGGTCGGTCAGCTTGTCAGTGGACAGGTCGTACTCCACAATATCACTGGGCTGTACGCCAATGAACTTCGCAGCGGGTGTTGCCATGAATTCTGACATGTGTGCGCTTTTTATAGCACCATACGCCACGCTGGCAAATATCCGGTAACTCCACGGGTCACCATCAGTGAACACTACCACCGGGAGATCCAGTTCTTCATTAAGCCGTTTTAACATGCGGCGGGTACTCCTGGCTGGCTGGCCCTTAAGGTGCACCAGAATAGCATTGTGGTCTTCATCAAAACCGTTTTCGATAAGCCTGGCATGCATACCGCCTGTCTCAATAGCGATAATGAATTTTGCATCGTGTTCGAGGAACTCTACGTTCTCAACATTGAACGGTATCTGGTAGCCACCTTCGCCCACATCGTCACGGCAGTGTATTATCCGCTCGCCCCTCTTTGTGGTCTCCTTGAGCTTCAAGGACCCGAACAGGGTTGCACCGTCCTCTTCAGGCCTCATGTGGAAATATTCCCGCTGCAGGGCACTTATTATCTCAAGGTCCTCGATCATGCGGTCGCTTTCTGGCTGCTCATTGAACTTGGCTATGTCCCAGTTCTCTGAGATGTAATACAACTCCCTCAACGTCGAGCCACGGTTGTTCTCAAGATGTTCCTTGATAAGCAGTTCCACCACATAGGACATCTTCAGTATCTGGTTTGCACCTTTTACGGTCTTAGCACTGCGGACGCTGGTACTGTCCCCGTACACCCACACTTCGCTGTCATTGTTGTACTCGATATTGGCTTTGGTACGCGTGGGCATCACGATATTGGGCACCTTCTGGTGCTCGAACTGGTCATAGAACTGCTCTATTATGCCCAGAAGCGCTTTCTTTGCCACTTTATCACGCTGCTGTTTTTGTTCACTCATCTACATACCCTCTTACGGCTTTGGCGCCATTGACCATTGCTTCATCCGCACCTTCAACTATCAGGCCGGGCAAGGCGTTTGCTTCTTCTTCAGATACAAAAGGCAGGTGGTATCTGATGGTCTCTCTTTCACCAGCTTTCAGGTTCAGTTTCCAGGTATGGTCACTATCCCTGCCCATGGAAATGGTTTTTGGTTCAGGATGGGCATCTCTTACCGGGTACTGGTGGGTATCATGCAATTTGATTGCAAAAGCTGCATCACCGTAGTTACGGATATCAATCTCTACCTGGTAACCGTCACCATTTTTGGAAACTCTGCGCTGTACGAGCAGATTACCCATAACCTTGGCCACGATAGGTGTGATGTCAGGTGTGGGTTTGTCAAGCACCTGTGAGACCTTCGCTGCTATTCTTGGCAGTAACTTCTTGATGATCTCTTCTTTCTCCCGTCGCCTGGACAGATGCTGTTGCTTTGAGAGGAATATCTTGAGCTTGCGCCCCACATCCTTCAGGGCAAGTTCGACCTCGGCCATGATCTCGGGAACGTCTGCCACAGCATCCTTGCTCTCAGAAGTGAATGGTATATGGGTGGAAGCCACGTGAACTATTATGACGGCTGGACCTGCAGGTATACTGCCACCAGGCTGGTTCAGGGAATAGTTCTTCCACCTGATATTCTCAATTGCATGGGTGATACCGCACCCACCCTGCTGGTACAGCAGAGGGACACGGTTTGCAAACCTTAAGATATTGACCCTGTCCTCCTTACCCAGGCTGCCGCCATACGCAATACCTGCTTCCACCAGGAAAGGATGACCTGAGTGCACAGAAGCCGCGCGGCTGACCGTGGCAATAAAATCTACACTGTATTCTTTTTCCAATCCCTTGTAGATAAGGGATTCAGTGATGGGGGAGAGGCAGTCGGTAGGAGGTGCCGATATCTTCACTTTTTTAAAGACATCAATGATTTTTTTTGCATCTGCCAGTTGAAGGTTGTGCGGGTCACTTTCGGGGTCAAGGTGTGCAACTTTGCATATTTCCTCTGCGGTCTGCAACCCGATACGGGAGAAACTGTATCGCAGGAACGGGGCCAGTTTCTGCCTGTCAGTGTAGCGCAGCATCTTGATGAGCGTACCCAGTTCAATACCCTCGGGATGGGGTAATATTTCCTGTGCAGGTTCGGGGATGATGTCCACGGCCCTTTCAAATACAATGGTATTGCCGTCCGGTTCTACCAGGGTGAGCCTCGCATGGGTGTTGACAATAGCAGTGCTCTTCAAGTATTCAAGCACGCTCTGGCGCCGCCCCTTGACATAGGACGCTTTCATCTCCAGTTCTACCCGGGTACCTCTGGAGCGGTCCCAGTCCACTATCTTTTCCTCAAGTATCTCGGGTTCATTGGTACTGGTGTTGATTATCAGTTCATAGTAATAGGCCGGTTTGTCCCTTGCTATCTTGGATATGATACGCGTGGCCCTGCCCGTGGTCAGCTGGCTGTACAGCACGGCAGCTGATATACCGATACCCTGCTGGCCGCGGCTTTGCTTAATGGCATGGAAACGTGAGCCGTACAGGAGTTTGGCAAATATCTTGGGTATCTGTTCCTTGACTATGCCGGGACCATTATCCTCGATGACAAGGCCAACATTCTCCCCACCGGCATCCTCGATACTGACCATGATATCAGGTAGTATCCCTGCTTCTTCACAGGCGTCCAGCGAATTGTCCACACCTTCCTTCACTGCGGTGAGCAGGCTGCGGGGTGCAGAGTCGAAACCCAGTATCTGCCGGTTCTTTTCAAAGAATTCGGCGATACTTATGGCACGCTGTTTTTTTGCAAGCTCTTCTGCTATTGGTTGTGCCACTAAATTTCCCCTTCTCTTTTTTTAGAAATTACTATCCGTTTTTACGACATGGAGTATGTCACTTATCAAATATGAGATTTTTGATTTAATCTGCCGCAGATGAAAACAGGAAGTGTTCAGAGTTCTGCCCCTACTACCGTTTGAGTGGCGGTGACGTTCTCACTTTCGCGTATTGTGTCGACCAGTTTGTTCAGGGTACTCAGGCCCTCCACTTCACTGATAACGACAAAATCAAATTCTCCAAACACATGATACATATCCTTGATACCATCAATCTTCTGGAGTTCGTTGTATGCGGTCTTCTCCTGACCCGGCACCACATTGACCATTATCACACCTATTACCATAAATTATCACCGTTCCGATTTGTGATGTTTCATGCTCGTATAGAACATGACTCTCTATGCTCAAGTCCATCCCGCCAATAGCGAGGATTTGCCTGTGCTTTTGATGGTCCTTCTATTGGTTTTAATCAGCATTAAAGGTATGGATTTATTCAGTTTCACGCACGTAAACCGAAGAATATCATGATTACCAAAGAGAGACAAAATAGGAATTATCATTCAGAACAGTATGCAACAAAAGAAATGAATAAACCGGAACCACATCCAGTGCGTCCCCTCAAAAACGCATGTTTTGAATGTGGTCCCGTTTTTCTTACTGGAGGATATTTTTCATCGTTACGTTATTACTGCTTTTTAGAGCGTTTCCTGAGCAGCACCATTACCACCGTGTTTTACAATGTTCCATCAACTTTATCCATTGCTATAATTATTATAATAATGATGATGTACAAGGTACATCGGATTACATTATATATATATTTTCCGGTAATTCACCAATATTGGAACGAAATCATTGTAGAATAACAACTCACAGGAGTTATTATTACAGTCTGGCTGGAAAAAAAAACACGTTAGTTACTATCGAACCCAACGATAGAAGTAAAGGTGAGATCTTCCAGGGAACAGAAAATCCCACATTCAAATAGTATTACAGTACACCTTTTGTGCTGGGAACACTATCCCCGCCCACAACCAAAGCTCGCCGCAGTGCTACCGCAAATGCCTTGAACAGTGCCTCGACCTTATGATGGTCGTTCTCACCCTGCACCTTCATATGTACATTGATACCCGCGTTGCTAACCAGTGACTCGAAAAAATGCCGGGTCATCTGGGTCCCGAAATCTCCCACCTTAGGGCTCATGAACCTGGCATCGAAGGTCAGGTAACTCCTCCCTCCCAGGTCAAGCGCTACTTCAGCCAGTGCTTCGTCCATGGGCACCCGTGCCTCGCCGAATCTGGCAATACCCTTCTTATTCCCCAGCGCTTTGTCCAGTGCCGTACCCAACACTATACCTACATCCTCGATGGTATGGTGCTCATCAACGTGGACATCACCCCGGGCCTGTACTGTGAGGTCAAGTCCACCGTGCCGTGTCATGGAAGTTAGCATGTGGTCAAAAAAAGCCACACCAGTATCTATATCTGCCAAACCACTCCCATCCAGATTGAGTTTTAGTTCAATGGACGTTTCCCTGGTCTTCCGTTTCTCTTTTGCAGTTCTCATATCCCGACTTCCGGATGATTATATTGATTGAATAGAATATATAGGAATGTCATATCACTGATGCAGTATAAACTGGTAGGTTTCCTACCTCTTGGCAGCCTGAATGGCCTCGGACAGGCTCAGCCGTCCCGTATATAACGCACTTCCAACAACAACCGCAACAGCACCCGTATCCTTTATTATCCTCACATCATCGGCAGTGGTAATGCCGCCTGATGCCACTACCGGGATGTTCACTGCTTCGACCAGGTTACGGGTGGGTTCGGGGTCCACACCTTTTAGCAGTCCTTCACTATCGATATTGGTGAACAGGATACTGCCCGCACCCATATCTTCAAGTCTGCGGCCCAGTTCAGGCGGGGTAAAGTCAGATGTCCTGGCCCACCCGTGAGTGGTCACTTTGCCGTTCCTGGCATCCAGGGAGACCATGATATGTTCTTTTCCGTATCTATCAGACATCTGCTGCACAAAACCCGGGTCGTTCACGGCAGCCGTACCGATGATCACCCTGTCCACGCCAAGCCCCAGCAACGCCTCCACATCACCTGCAGTCCTTATGCCTCCGCCCACTTCAATAGTGACATCAGTGGCGGCTACAATTTTTTCGATAGTAAGAGCGTTTATCCTTTCGCCCTGGATGGCGCCGTCCAGGTCGATGAGATGCAGCGTTTGTGCTCCTTCATCCACCCATCTAAGTGCCTGAGCAATAGGGTCATCCAGCGAAACCATCTCAGTCCCGGGCACACCCTGCACCAGTTGCACACATTTTCCACTTTTCAGGTCCACAGCAGGTATCACTTCAAAACTCATGGTGCTATATTCCAGCCGCTGTAATGTATAATTTTCGGAAAATTCCGGGAGAACAATGCCATTGCCTCATCTACAAGGGCGGCGCGGCGGTCGGGGTAATTCCACGCTGGTTATCGGTAAAGTTAGGGGACCCGGGACCCAGATACTGTACGGGGTATACCGTGATTGCGGAATGGGGGATTTTTGCTCCCTTTTTAGATTTGGCATGAGCAAAATTTGCAATTCCCATGAGTATTTAAGATAACATATGAATCTTACTAAGATAATCGGGTAACCGTTCTTTGGATGAGCTCAAACTTGAATATTGTTTTTCAATTATATCGCTAAATCTCGCAAGTACTTTCTTATTAATGTCTTCTTGATTCTCGAATATACCTATAGAAGTAAAAGAAGATCCCCACCTTTCAAATGTTAGGCAGGTAATCATTGCATCACGACATTTATCATTATTATATATACCAAAAATAAATAATGGCATCTCATTTTCAACATAACAGTCTACAGGATACTTTCCACTAGAGTCTTTACTAGATTCTTTGTAGTCAAAATTACATTTATCTCCAAAAAGCCCCACTAAATATTCTTGGAATTCTTCGTAAAATAATGATCTAATACGTTCTCTTTTAGTAAAGGCAATGTCTGTTACTTTAATTAGTCCCTGGATAAAAGTGTAAAATCCATCACTGAAATAATTATCTTCAACAAAACATTTTAATTCCCCACTATCATTTTCAAGATCATGAGTCTTGAGGACCGAATTGATTATTTCTTTCCTTTTACCTCTCTCGAAATCTAAATCATCATAAGATAGATGCATGAAAGTATGTCCTTCATCAGTAAAATACCATCCGTTCCCATTCTTTTTAAGAACTATATTTAAAAAATCTCCATCTTCAAAGGTAAATGGAGCTGAAATTATAAACCTATCTTTACCTTCAGGGAACATTTCAATTTCATCACAAACTTTTTTTCTGAATTCTTTTTCAAGTGATTCGATGTCCATATTACCACCTAATTAAAATTATTTAAGAAAGAAATATCTCCCTTAAAATTGCAATCAATTAGCATTTTTGTGAGAGCATCTTTCCAATTGTTGTATGCATCTGTTACTTCAGCATATCCATCAATTCTGAACCCAGCCTCTGGGTATCTCTGGGTTGCTTTATGTATATGGAAATCTCTGAATTTGTTCTTTTCAATTTGATTCTTATGAATATGCTTTCCATTATATCTTCTCAATATGTGATATTTTCTTTTTTCATCTACATAAATCAATATCACGGAAAAGTCAAAGACGTTTAATGTATTTTCTCTTATTCTTAGCCTAAAATTTTTACCAGAATTTGACCTTACATCCAAATCATATTCTCTATATGCGCGATTTTCTTTGTTTTTGAGTCGTATTTCATTCAAGTTTTTTGAAGAGAAAAGTTTAACATCATTAATTAAGACTTGAATTTCGGAATCTGAAAGCATAGGTCATCACAATAAGTCGATTACATTTTGTTTATTAGTGTATATATAATATTCTAAAATTATTTAATTTATCTAACATTGATTTGAACTAAATATTTTACATATTTAAATTCCATTCTAATGATAGAATTCCTTTATAATATCATTTATGCTAAATAGTCAAATCCTTTTGGTAAGCAGACTGAAAGTAATCAAATTGAGCCCCATTGGAAATAAATCGAGCATCAACTTAGATGCCTCAACCAGGAAATGACCGCTGCCCATAGCCGGGTCCAGTACCTTGATATCCAATATGTCATGCAAGAACGGACGCTCACCCAGACCCTTTTCAGACCAGGCTTTCCGCTTCTCCTCAAGTACAGGGCCAAGGGTATTGCGCACAATGTACTTCACAATATAATCAGGTGTATAATACGAACCAGTAGCCTTGCGCTCACCTTTGTCAGTGCCGAGACATATAGAACCTGCCGTAACTTCATCAAAGGTCTTCTTACCCTGGGCATCCTTTTTGGCTATCCATTTCTCCTTCCCCTTCTCCTTAATAGCCACAAGGTCTTCTTCAGCCACCTTCAGTTTATATTCAAGCAGCCCCTCGTAAATAGAGCCAAGCTGCCTTGTCCCAAGTGTGGAATAATCTATAAAATCGCCATCATCCCTTGCCATCAGGTTAATTGCTCTGGCAAGATAATCATCACCGACTTTGTGGGTGTGCAGGAAAGGATTTTTATCAGGGTCGAACAGGCCGCCATTGTAAGCTGGAATATAAAGGGTTTCTTTTGGAAGCCCGAACCTTTTTGATTCGCTGCCTTCATTGATCAATGCAAAAAGAGTATCCAGTTTATTCCAGTAATCTGTAGTGACAGGTAAGATAAGTTCCCTGTCATCAATTTTCCCGGCAACATCATTTTTAACAGATTCGAGACTGAGGGCACTATATGCCTGGTTACCAATATCAAGAAGTTTCCCGCTTTCAGCATAGAAAATAAATAACAATCTATAAAGCAGTCTCAACGTGTTTTCCTGGACTTCCTTTAACATATGTTCATCAGGAACAAGGTTATTCTCAGACCGGGCAAAAAACCCCTCAGAGATAACCTTCATGGCTTCATAAACATTCCTCTGGAGACTGTCTCCCAATTCCTTTGCATACTTAACGCTGTCATCATATACCCGGTCCAGGAAATTCTTGCCGTCAAGCTCTTTTACAAAAGCATCCCGCCTGAAAAACAGGTAGAAATACTTGAATCCCTCTACATCACCTATCTCGAAGATCGTAACAAGGTCAACATCGTAATAACTATCCAGCTTATAACTGGTCTCATTATAGTATATCCTCCAGTGATGCCCGTTGGTAAGAATGCCCCACTGAACCTGGGTCTTATGCAGATACTGGTCGATCTGGTAACTCGGGTTCTGGTATTTAAATTCACTACTGCCCCATTTATCATTTTTATCCAACGATACTTTCCATCTTTTTGCATCGCCCACCGCAATGGCTTTACGATAAAGGTCATCACTCCCTTTACGTTCCAGCGCCTCGCTTAAGGCAGTATCGTTTTCAAAGAACGCATAATCCGGCCTCCTTGAACCTTTTTCGACCCTGGCCTGTGGAATATAATGATGCCCGAGAACTTGCTCCAAAATCGGTTTAATTAAGAATTGCTCAAGCATTGATTCATCCAGATTTTTCCAGCTATCCTTCCGGCTGCGGTAAATCTCCTTTGCTCGATTGAACGTCTCTGTAATATCTTCCTGCCATACAGGTTCATCTACTATTAGCGACTCAAGATAATGATTGGAAAAAAGATTCCGGTTTTGTAAATAATTGAGTGTTGTTTGTGTCAATTTCGGTCCTTTGAATTTATTTAATAATTTATCAGGCGAGACAAAATATAATTTGTGATTTTTTTTAGGCTTACAACTATTGATATTACACCATATTCGTCATCATAAGTACAGCCACAAGACAAACAGAACCAGATGCATCAACAATACTGGACATCATGGGTATGCTATGGTTATCAGGGTCCAGCCTGAACCGGTAAGCTGCAACAGCAACATAATACCCCACAAGGTTTACAATAGTTACAGCCATCAGGCCTGCAGCCGTGCTGATAAATACAAGAGTCCATACATCCGAGGTAGCAATCCCAATAAACATGCTTGCAACGAAAGCCGATATCCCGACAAGCGGGAACACCACCAGCGAGTAAAGATATATCAGCAGGAAATTTGGCAATATCTGTTTTCCGGGCAACAGGTTTGGTTTGAACATACCGGTGTGAAGCATTGAGGACAACCTTGATGTAAGAATGCCTCCCAGTGCATTGTTATCTTCCAGGAAGAGTGGAACCATAACAAGCAGTGCAGGCAATAACAGGAAACCATCCATTTTTGAGTTGATTATCAGGCCGGCAATGGTGCTCATAAAACCTGCAATCAACAGAATGGGGATGCTCTCATACACGATCCGCTTCATAATATCCGGCCCTGAACGAACGGTAAGCCAGATTATTGCCAGTACTATTACGCTAAACAGGATGAACAGAATAGTATGAAAACTCGCCCCAACCCAGCTCATCACTATAACAGCAAAGAAAAGGGCAGGCAAGGTAACCATATCACCGGCAGCCGTGATAATGGGCGCACTCATATTATCAATATCCCATCCCCGGTTATGCCCGGTAACTGCAACGCCCACAGTAATGAACAGGACGAAAACACTTGAAATAATTCCCCCTATCATTGATATTAATACAAACTCAATCAGACCGATACTGTTTATACCCAGTAGTAACGCCAGCACCCTTGCCATCACACCCAGGGCAAAGGAAACAAAAAATGTGTTGACCATAGACGCAAAGATGTTCTGGCTAAGTATGCTGTTGGACTTTAATGACGTGGAGAAAATACCGGTATGAAGGGCTGTACCTAACCGGGAACCCATAGCCCCGAAGATGTTACCCCTCATACCGATAGCAGGGGTGATAAGGAGTATCAATCCTGGCATGGTTTCAAGCACGTCTGTCATCATACCAAGAACCATTCCAGCTCCCAGACTCATGATGCTCATTAATAAAAGACCTGAGAACCCTTCCTTCAGGGTAGAACGGGTGATTTGATATTGCAGGGATATCCAGAATGACATATCAGTGAAAGTATCATCTTCAAAATCTGTCATTTCAATCCCTCATCGGTGGTTTTATGTATCGTTAACATAAATAGACTGCTATTCAGGTAGATTTATTATGCCACGAAAAATTGAACATTGTTCAAAGAATATGAAAGAGCTCCTTGTAGGGATGAAAGATACTTCTGAACTTATGCTTGACCTGGCATATTCTGCTGTTATCTATGACGATGAAGACATAGCAGAAGAAGTACTTCGCCTGGAAGAAAAAGTGGATACTCTTGAATATTACATGAAGATAACGGCTATGCAGGCTGCCCGCAGTATCGACGATGCCCACCAGTTATCCGGAGTCCTGAAAGCAGCATCAGCAGCAGAGAATATTGCCAATGCTGCAGGTGATATTGCAAATATCGTGTGGCTCAAGATGGGCATCCCGCCTGAACTCAAGGCAGATATTCGCGAAGCCGAAGAAACAGTTACGCGGGTAACAATAGAACCAGATAGCCCCATTATCGGTAAGACACTGGGTGAACTAAAACTTGAAACCGAAACCGGTATGGGTGTCATAGCCATACGGCAGGGTTCGTCCTGGATATATGACCCTGAATGGGATACATCTGTTCTGGCAGGGGATATCCTGTTCGCACGAGGTCATGATGAAGGACTACCCCTTTTTACGGAATTGGTCACAGGAAAGCCTTTTGTAAAACGTGAGTTCAAATCCACCGGGACCATTGATGACCTGGAAAAAGCTGTGGATATCGTAATAGAGATGAAGAACAAATCAGAACTTTCGGTAGGTCTGGCCTATTCCGCTGTACTGTTCTATAACAAGGAAATCGCAGATGAGGTCCGGATACTGGAAGAAGAGATGGACCAGATGAAGTACGACCTCCAGCACTGGGTGCTTGAGAGTGCCAAGCATATGGATGATGTTGACCAATTAAGGGGTCTGTTACATCTTGCAAACGCTTCGGAATATATTTCTGACGCCGCTTATGAGATTGCTGAGATTGTACTCCGAGAGATAGAACTGCATCCTATCTTCATGATGGCAGTCCGAGAATCGGATGAAGTGATATCAATGATCAATGTATATGACTGTTCGCCCATTGTTGGCAAGACCCTGGGTGAACTGGAACTTACTACCGAGACCGGTATGTATATCATGGCGGTGAAACGAGGCAGCCGATGGATATACCGACCCAGTGCAAGGACCAGGATTATGGGCAACGATGTGCTCATTGCAAGAGGTTCCCATGAAGGTGAAGCCCATCTCCTTGAAATGACAGCCTGTCCGGTAGAGTTGAAGAATAACTGACATTGGATCAATTATTTTACACAAAGGGTAACTGTATACATAACCAATAGATGATTGTACAGGGAACGAATGGTTCTTGTATAAATGCCGAAAACTAATTCTGCAGGTCACTAAAAATAAGTAGTAGGGCTGGAACGTTCAACCCAGCCCGTAAAGTTTGAACTATGGTATTATATTTAACCGAACAGTGCGCCAAGTCCTTCCATTCCGCTCTCTTCTGCCTCTTCAGCAGTTTCCTCAGCTGTTGCTTCTTCTACTGCTGCCGGAGCTGCGACTGAAGCGGTGGGTGCTGCTGCAGCTGGTGCTGCGAACGCGGCTTTCTCGATAGCTTCTGTAATATCAATATCTTCTAACGATGCTGTCAGGGCTTTTACCCTTACTACATTGACTTCTACACCTGCAGACTCAAGTACGGCTGTGATTGCTTCTTCCGTGACTTCTTTCCCTGCATTGTGCAGTAATAGTGCTGCATAAACATATTCCATTTCTTATCACCTTTTATCAATTGTTGACTGTAATTTATTCAAATTCTATCCGAACAGTGCACCAAGCCCTTCGGCGGCATCCTCTTCGGTTACTTCTTTCGCTGATTCTTCTGCGACCTCATCTGTTGGCTCTGCTTTTTCTTCGGCTTGTGGCTGCCTTGCCGTGGCTTGTGCACCCAGCAGACCTTTCAAATCATCGTCCAGTGCTTCATCTGACAATACAATCGCCAGAGCTAACATCTCACTTTGGGCTTTGTACATCAATATATCCATCACATCAGGACTATATATTACTCCATTGACCGCCAGGTTCCTTGACTCTGAAACTGCCTTCGCTATCAGGGCCTTTATTGTAGTACTGGTCGGATATGCCGCATTGACTGACAGGTTGAATGCCTGTCTGGCAGCAGATATAAAGTTCTGTGTGTATAATGCCTCATCAATTGCAAGTTCAGATCCTTCAAACAATGTACCTTCCTCGAACGTTGCCCTCAGGTCCAGTCCCAGCTCAAGAGGAAATATCTCCAGACGGTTTAACATTGCCGCCAGTTTTTGAGAAACCACTTCTCCCTGTTTTGCTACAACCTTTGTTTCCCTGATAACAACCTTTCCCCCTTCAATACCGGCAGGTATTCCAGCCGTTTGCAGGTCACCGACAATCGGGCCAGGAGGGAAAGAGGTCGGACCTTTCTCAACAACAATATCTTTTGGTGACACCATGCCGCCCTTTATTGGTGATGGGGTCTTGCTTGAATTGAGGAGTTTGAATATTCTGAACGAGTTCGTATTGGAAAATATCAGACCGGTTTCCTGGTCAATATACTTTTCCAGGGATTTGATCCCATCAGAGGACTCTTCCATTGCCCTTTGTATCAGAGTGTTCTTGCATACCTTGATATGCACCGAATCTCTCAGGCTTGAGCGCATCTGCTGGAACTGTTTTGAAGGTAGTCCGTGGATTCCTATCAGTCCGACAACAGGATACTCATTAATCTTAGCCTTGATTTCCTCGATCTCGTCCTTCTTCCACCTGGGTATATGTTCGCTGTGGTGTATTTCATCCATATTACATCACCTTCACTGCGGGTCCCATAGTGGTCTTGACATAAACAGACCTGATATTATGTTTGCCCTTCTCAAGTTTATGTTCGATCCTGTCAATGACCGACTGCACATTTTGGGCAAGTTTTTCAGGGTCCATATCCATGCGTCCAACGGGAAGATGGAACGTGAGCCTGTCCTTGCTCCGTACCCTGATAGAGTTCTTTGCCTTTTTGATGATATCCTCTATATTTTTATCAGGGGTCAGTGGTTCTGGCATTTTACCCCGGGGACCAAGAACAGGTCCGAGAGATTTGGCAATGATAGGCATATACGCCACATCCGATATGAAGAAATCGATATCATTTGCCAGCTCGCGTGCTTTATTCTTGTTATCCTTAAGACTTTCTATCTCTTCAGGGTCCAATATCATATCTGCGCCGGCTTTGGTTGCCCTATGGGCAATATCGCCCTTTGCAAAAACAGCAATCTTAATTGATTTACCCAGCCCGTTTGGAAGGATGATCTCTTCATCCACACGGTTTGCGGGCTGACTCATATCAATATTCTTAAGATTAAATGCAATGTCAACGCTTTCAGTGAATTTGCGCTCGGGCGCTGCTTCAAGCGCCTGTTTTACTGCTTGTATTGTATCATTTAACGTCATACATACCTCCGTAGTATTTGCGACATGTGCAACCGACCGTCAGGTCTGCTACGGTTGTTTAGGGAGTACCTTTTACTGCACGATAAGTACTTTAAACTATCGGTCGAATCGCTTATGATTCGAGCCTGTCGTTGAAATCCCCGTTCTTTACTGCTTTTTGTGCTTCCCGGGGGTCCATACCTTCCACGGTAACACCCATAGGTACACAGCTGCCGATAATTTCATTTACTGCAGATTTAAAATTCGTAGCCAGCAAACTATCACGTTTCATCCGTGCCACTTTTGCAGCCTGTTCAATGCTCAGATTGCCTACCATATCGGTTCCAGAATGTCCTGAACCCTTCTCAATGCCCAGTTCTTTCAATATCAGCGCGGATGTGGGAGGTGTCCCAATCTCGATAGTATAATTCTTTTTAGCATCAAAGATAATCTTCACAGGAACCTGCATACCGTTAAAGTCTGCAGTTTTCTCATTAATGCTATCCACGATTTCCTTAATATTAACGCCCAGAGGACCAAGGGCCGGACCCAGAGGGGGACCGGGATTGGCTTTTCCACCAGGGACTAATGCTTCAACAACTTGACCCATCTTCAATACCTCTTATTATAATACAAAATACTGGACATAATCCTAATCTTCTTCACGTTTTAGCACCCTCACATTATCACCACGTACCGTGATGGGTATGGGTACCATTGCCTCGAACAGTTCAACAGTGATTTCTTCGTGGGTCTCATCAACTCGCTTGACCCTGGCCTTCTCTCCTTTAAAGGGACCCGAGATAAGTTCTACAATACTACCTTCAGTGATGCCGACCACTGCAGTCTTTGGTGTCAGGAAATGTTCCACTTCAGTAAATGTGGATGCTCCTTTGATAAGACTTCTGGCATGGGGTAGTGTCTGTATGGCATGTTCCACCTGTTCGGGTGAAGGGGCCTCAACCAATATGTAGCCTTTCAACTCATCAGGTGCAAGAACTGCCCGGACATCAAGATGCTCTTTTTCTGCCATCTTGGCAATGAGACCTGCAACCGAACGCTCCTGGTTGGCCGTAGTCTTTACCACATATATCTCAGTATCTTCAATTACATCCTCATTCATGTGACTGCTCACTTCCCCCCATAAGGTCTGGTTCATATAATAATCTTTGGTTGAATCATACCAATTTTGGAACTTCGGTCAGGAAGAAATATATTATAAACCCGATCAACCCAATTATCAGAATACCTGCACCTGATACCTTGGCTATCATTGTAAACTCCTCTCGTGTGGGTTTGCGGGTCAGTTTCAATATCCGCGTATATTCACTGAGTTTTAACGGTATTGTAGGTGTAGATTTTATTTCCTTTACCAATTGGTTTCACTTCCTGTATATATGATCAATAATCAGTCCTGTTGAGATGAAGTTTCCTCTTATCAGGCCCGGTACTAAAAAAACCTTTCGATTGACAGGAGATTACCTGTCAATCAAGATGATACTTTCATTTTACGAAATCAATACCAAAGCGACTGGTAATGTTCTTGCCACTGCCTTTACCATAGATCTGAGCAGATTTCACACCTGTCACTACCAGCATGGTACGGATTGAATTCTCCAGTGCGGGATCTACCTGTGCACCCCAGATGAGACGTGCTTCGGGATCGATCTTATTGTAGACCTCCTGAACCACACTCTCTGCTTCTGAAATGGTCATATCAGGTCCGCCCACCACATTGACAAGTGCTGAAGTTGCTCCTGAAATGTCCACATCAAGCAGGGGACTCCGCAGTGCCTTTTGTACAGATTCGACAGCTTTATCCTCACCATCGGCTTCACCAAGGCCTATCATCGCGACACCACCCTTTTGCATGACGGTCCTTACATCAGCAAAGTCCAGATTGACCAAACCGGGTTTCGTGATGAGTTCAGTAATACCCTTCACTGCCCGCATCAACACTTCATCCGAAACCTTAAATGCCGCTTGCAGAGGCAATCTTGGTACTACTTCCAATAATCTGTCATTAGGTACAACAATGACCGTATCGGCCACATCCCTGAGACGCTCCAGGCCGGCTTCTGCATTCGTGCGCCTGACTGAACCCTCCACGGAAAATGGCAAGGTGACCACGGCAATGGTCAATGCACCTACCGCGCGTGCATGCTCGGCAACTACCGGCGCTGAGCCAGTACCTGTACCCCCGCCAAGGCCGCAAGTAATAAATACCATATCTGCTCCCTCGACCGAGGATTTGATATCATCCTCACTCTCTTTTGCAGCTTCTTCACCAATCTGAGGCAAACTGCCGGCACCCAATCCCCGGGTCTTTTTCTGGCCTATCAGTATCTTTCTGCTGGCATTGATATGTAAAAGATGCTGTGCATCCGTGTTGAGTGCATAAAGTTCTGCACCCGATATACCTTCTTCGGTCATTCTCTGGATGGTATTCGAACCGCCACCACCGCAACCGACCACGCGGATGTTTGTTTTCAATTGTTGAAGAACCGCTTCCAGCTCTGCATCGGTCTGCCCCACATCCTTACGTGTTTTTAGTAACGCTTCCTGGTTCCTGCCTTCCAAATTTGCCCTGGTGATGGCTTCTTTAATAATGGATTCCATCCTTTCATCCCTCAAACATTTAAAACCTTTTAGTTTATATTAATGGTCCGAACTTTTATTGGTCTTTGATTCGTTTCATGAACCATTTCTGGACTTATCGTCCTTTTGTCTACTGTTACGGTCTCTCCTCTTGCCAGCGCACCGAACATGAGCCCGGAAGTTATTCCAAGTTCCCTGGCAAGTTCCGGATTGAACTTTTCAGTAATGAGGTATAGCATACCCTCATCTCGGTCGTACCGTATATCGTAGTGTTCTTTTAGTATATTAATGCATTCATTTGTCAAATCATCAGCCACAAGACGGGCGCAGTCGTCATCGATTCCTATGAGTACATGTGAGAATTTGCCATTCTTGTGTTCAAGGTATGCTATGCTATGGGCTGCGAGGAACTCCTCAAGCCTCGACCGGCCCAGTTTTTCAGCTTCCTGCAAGAGTTCCGGACTGATTTTTGTTACTTTTACTTTTGGACACGCGCATCCATGGCAGGCATTCTTGAACTCGCATTTTATTCCTTCCGTTATATGTGCACGACCTGATGGACAAATATCATTCATCCTCCTGCGCAGTTCCTTGCACAATTGCCATGGCACCCCGTCCATTTCCCTGATGTCACTTTCCCTCAGCACTTCAAACCCAAGCCCCTCAATAATAGAGATCAGTCGGTTACGTTGTTTTGCACTCATTGATTTACGGTCCAGATAGGCGAAATCCGCACATGAACGCTCAAACGCCTGCCTGATGATTACTTCATCCAGTTCATCCAGTTTATAGGTAGGAAATATGTGCCCGAATGTTATCTCTGTGTCTTCCATCAGTTTGGTCTGGCGCGGAGCATAATGGTTACCTCCAAAGCCAATAGCTACAGGCACGTCATCACTGTCAAGCATAAGTATTGCATTTGCCACAATACGTCCTGCAAGCAAGTCCACCCATTCCTTTTCTGAACTTCCTATCTCCACGAACAGGGATGGCGTTTTGAGATCGCTGGGACCGTGATGTGTACTCTCGATGGACACTTCAAAATCCTCATTTTTACTCAATGTCCTGAGATTCATGTATAGGGAACGCATTGCCTGGGGTGCAGCCGAAGCCAGTTCCATTGGACTTCCACCCAATTTCGCTTCTTTTGTATTCCCTGTATGATGGACCGTGAGTATCCTTCGCCCATCTTTACTGCGATGCCTTGACGCAAATATAATAATATCAGAATCAAGCCCGCATTCTTCCAGTCGCCTGTCCAGCCCATCCTGGAAGATATGTAACCCATCTATCTCAACCATCGTGAATTTCTTGAACTCGAATGAGGTAATCACGGAAGGACAATCAACATTTATAGGTGACCAATCTCTGATATCCAGCAGGATATTCTTAATGTTCTGGCTGGCAAGATCTTCTTTTGAGATGATTATGTTTATTTTACCGGTTGAAACCTGGTTCGATCCTATGCTAAATACACCACCTGCTACAATGAAAATACTACCTGATAGTAGATATAAGTATAATCTATCATCGATATAAATTGATGTAAGTAAATCCTCCCTTGAGGTTGGAACAACTTGAGTATATTATCTCATAGATGATATACAACACGACACCACATACTGAAGTATAGATGTTATAGTATGACATCCATACACTGTAAATAATATCTCAAGAGAATCACCATCAATTATATATGTTATCATTTTAATAGTAATATTAGTTCGTCAAAAAATGAGGTAGGTACTTTTGGTTAGTTCAGAATTGGATTATGTGAATATTTTTATATGGCTATACAATATAGGTGCTGCATTTATAATTCTGTTTTTAATATTCCAGATACTGCTTATAACCAGGAAATTAGATACTGACATCATCCGCGCCCGTTTATTCTTAAACATGGATATCCTGAACGAAACCTGGAAATACATATCCATCGCCTCTGCTTGCTTTGCAGTGAATGCTGTTACAGGTTTTCTCAGATTCAATGTTGAAAAAAAAGTATTCTATCTCTGGGAGATTTCGGAGATAATTTTCCTGGCTGCTTTTATAGCAATGATATACCAGTGGTACCAGTTCGTCGGTGGAATGATAATTAGGAACAAAAAGGCAGAAAAATAGCTCATTATTACCATTCCTGTAACAAGAAAATCCTTTTTAATAGCGGTTTATTTCAATGCCATCAGATGTGAAGATATAATTGTACCTGCCCATTGCCTTCCCAGTGTACAGCAGATAATGAATAATAATCTTCCTTTCAGGTATATCGGCATCAAGGTTCGCCTTGAATTCAATAAAACCATCCATTATGAACTTTAACCTTTCAATTGTCCGCGCATCTATGCTTGGGTCAAGTGTGAAGAGCGCAACGTGTTTTTGCAGCCTGACGCGTCGCGTCATGGTCTCGATAAGGTTATTGAGTTCCTTAATTCCCTCGTCCGAAGTGTTCAATATCAAACCAGTGAGGGAATCAAAAACGATGCGTATCTCTTTTTTGGTAAGTTTCCGCTTTGCCTGATTTATCAGACTCGCAATGGTGGAAATGTTATGTTCAACCTCTATGAACCGCGTTGCATGCATTTTTTCATCTACATCGATACCACTTATTTCCATTGTTAATGGATTGACCAAAACCAGATTCTCCTGGGATTCATATTTCCGGGCATCAAGCCCGTTCTGTCCCATCTTGGCCCTCATATCATACAGGGGCAGCTGGGTGGATATATACAGTACCTGTTCTCCCTCTATAAGTCCGGCTCTTGCGAACTGGATACACATCGAGGCTTTACCGGACCCTTTTTGACCGTATAGAAGTATGTTGGTCTTTTTAGGGAAACCACCCTCAATGATCTGGTCCATCCCAGGTACACCGCTGGGGATTCTTTCGATATCAGTTAATCCTTGTATAATAACCACCTGTAAGAAGTATCCTGCATTAAAGTATAAATTTATTGTCTAATAGATATAATCATAGATATATATGGATAACAGGAGAAAGTTCCATGGAGTGGACTATACATATTCAGACTGAATGGTGTGTAGAATGCATATCTATTTTTTGAGTTTTGTCGCCACGTCCTTTGCAAAATAGGTGAGGATCATATCCGCTCCGGCCCGTTTAATGGAAATAAGTGATTCCATGATGGCCTTCTCATCCAGCCAGCCCTTATCCACGGCACCCCTTACCATGGAATACTCACCGCTCACATTATAGGCAGCCGTAGGCATTCTGAACTCGTGCTTTACCCGGTAAATGATATCCAGGTATGGCAGGGCGGGCTTTACCATAACAATGTCGGCCCCTTCCAGGATGTCCTGTTCCACTTCCCTCAGGGCTTCATCACTATTCCCGGGGTCCATCTGGTACGTTGAACGGTCCCCGAAACTGTATCCCGATTCAGCTGCCTCCCTGAACGGTCCGTAGAACGATGAGGAATACTTGGCTGCATATGACATGATAGGTGTATTGGAAAGACCACTCTCATCAAGAGCACTGCGGATAGCGGCCACCATGCCATCCATCATTCCCGAAGGTGCCACAATATCTGCGCCGGCCCGGGCCTGGCTCACAGCGGTCCTACCCAGGATGGGCAGGGTCGGGTCGTTCAAAACCTCTTCGGTCTCATAATCCACCATACCGCAGTGTCCATGGGTGGTATACTCGCAAAGGCACAGGTCGGTGATGACCACCATATCATCCCCCAGTTCAGCTTTGATATCACGGGTCGCATTCTGGACAACATCATTGTCACCGTGGGCGTGTGACCCTGTCTCGTCCTTCTCTTTGGGCAGCCCGAATAAGACCACTGCCGGAACTCCCAGGTCTGCCAGTGTTTTGGCTTCATCCGCCACACTAGAAGGGGTCTCCCGTCTGAACCCCGGCATGGACAGGATAGGCTTGGGAGCTTCCAGGTTCTCGTCTATGAACAGGGGTGCTATCAGGTCATCCACTGACAGGGTCGTGGCTTTGACCATGCGCCGTATTGCCGGTGTCCTGAGTCGTCTCAATCTTGTTGTGGGGAACCTGGTAGTATTTGTAAACATAATATCCCGTGCCTGTTAGTTGTTCTTATTATTCCTGTTACCATTAAGCCTGAACAGTTCGGCCACTGTGTCCAGGAACAATTCATTATCATGTTCAGCTGCATTACGCAAGATCTTTGTAGGCTCTGCCAGTATTTTGTTAGCGACTGAATGGGTCAGGTCGTTCAATACTTCAGTTTCAATCTCACCGATGGTATGGTAAGCTTTCAACTTGTTAATGGCCGCATCCCGCTCATGACACCGGATTTCGTTTATCATGCTATAAAGTGCCGAAATGATCCTGTCAGCCTGCTGGCGCTTGTATTGAATCCTTAACAGTCTTAACTCTTCATCAATGATATTTTCGACCTTTGATATCTCACTCTTGCGCCGCACAAGGTTCTTTTCACTGATACTTTTCAAGCTGTCAATGTTGAACAGCCTGACACCATCTATTTCTTTTGTTGACTCATCAATGTCCCTTGGATTTGCAATATCAATCAGCAGAATGTCTCTTTTGTGCTCTTTCATGACTCCTTCCATCATCTCTTTGGTGATGACCATGTGGGGTGCTGCAGTTGCACTGATAACAACATCAGATTCCCTGATATATTCATGTATCAGGTCATATTTAATGGCTTTTCCATTAAGTTCACAGGCCAGGGTCTCGGCCCGCTCAAAAGTACGGTTGGCTACATAAATAACCTTAATATTCTTATTCGCAAGTGCCCGTGCAACCAGTGACCCCATTTCTCCTGCCCCGATTATCATCACGGTCTTTCCGTCAAGATTTCCAAGGACATCGTCTGCTAATTCCACAGCAGCAGAACCTATCGACACAGAACCCCTGTTAATATCGGTCTCGTTGCGTACCCGCTTGCCCACCTGAATGGACTTGCTAAACACTGTATCCAGCATCTTGCCCGTGGTCCCGGTCTGCTTTGCGAGATTGTACAGGTCCTTTACCTGTCCCAGTATCTGGTCCTCACCCACTATCATGGACTCCAGACCGGATGTCAACCGCATGAGATGGCGCATCGACTCTTCGTGGTCAAGGAAGTCAACAATGAGGTTCGGGACTTTCATCATCCTGGCAAAATGAAAGAGTACTTTGCTGCCTTTGGGCGAAACTACATAGACCTCAACCCTGTTACAGGTCATAAGCACGGCACATTCTTCCACCAGTTCATGGGAATATAATCTTTCCAGTATTTTGTCAACGCCGCCATGCCAGGCATGAAGTTTTTCAATATCTTCCACATTGGCCTTTACGTGGGTAATAAGCATGCTTGAAATTTCAGTCATCAAAATCTCCTTTTTTTACCCCTGGTTTTTATATAAATTTAATTATTTCCATTTGATATATGTATTAGGGCGATTTCCAATGCCTGTTCATATGAATGTGTCAGTGCATTCCATACATCTTCATCTTCAAGAATTGCCCACAATATGCCTGCCCGTTCTCTCTGGTCGGGAATACTCGCTTTGAGTCGAACTCTCATCTCTTTTTGCAGTTGTGCCATGGTCTCGAACTCGGCAGGTATCACGGTTTCGATCTTTTTCCTCATATATTTTGAAAGGGCAGGACTGGCCCCCCTCGTTGAAATGGCAATGGTAATGTTGCCTCTTTCGACAATAGACGGTATTGCACAATCATCCAGTCCATCTACTGAATTTACCAGGCAGCTCCGTCCATGTGCAATGTTTGCGACCCTGATATTAAATTCCCTGTCGTTCGTAGTCGGTATGACCAGGAATGCGCCGTCGATGTAATCCAGTATCTCATCATCGGATAAGGTACCTGTGGTTTCAATGAGTTTTAACTCCTCTCCAGCCAGGTCTTGAAGCAAGGGGGTAAAATCGCGGCTGAGTACCGTGGTTGGAGCATATCTTACAAACAAAGCCGCTTTTCGCTCACCCACCTTTCCGCCTCCGAATATGACCACCTTCCGGTCATTCATATCTATCATCAACGGAAAGAGGTTAGGTTCACTATCCTGCAATAATTTGTTACCGGGTTTGTCAGTCAAAGCCTGACTCCTGTCTTTTTAAATTCCTTCTCACTGAATAAAATATTATAATCTTCGATACCAGTGGCATTGGATATCTGTTTTGCTACTTTCCTGCATTCATCCCTGGTATATGCATGAACCATGGTGAACAGGTTATAGGGCCATCCGTCTCGTCTAGGTCGTTCATAGCAATGAGTTACCTCTGAAAATCCAGCCATAATTGCACCCACATCTTCTACCCGGGAATCAGGTACATTCCAGGTACACATGGCATTTGCAGTAAAGCCAATGGCCCTGTGTCCAACTGATGCACCAAACCGCCTGATGATCCCGTCATGATGCAATTTACCTATCCTTTCCAGTACCTGGATCTCTGAAATCCCTAATTGTCTTGCGACTTTTTTGAATGGCCTGGAAGTTATCGGGATACCGTCCTGAATGGTCTTTAATAGTTGAGTATCAATTTCGTCCATAAAACCAACTTTCCTTTTTGAAGTTACGTAGATTGTTACATATTATTATATATAAATCCGATAGGTTTATGTATATTAATTTAACATTAGAAATAATATGTCAGGTCCAACATTCACGTTGATTGTCGATACGGTTGAATTCATAAATCATTATGCTATAATACCCCTGACAATTTTAACATTTTCCATGCTTATGTATTTCGTGATATACATAAGAATGAATGACCCTGATATCATCAAATCAAAACTGTTCCTGAGGTCCGATGAATTTAAAAATGCCTTCACGATACTTGCTTTTGCTGCATTTGTCCTGATATTCCATGTATTGTTCATCTACCTGCATAATTTAATTGATATGTCATCAATGCTCGATTTGCTGGTTATTCTTTCAAAAATACAGCAATTACTTGGATTGATACTTACAATCCTGCTTCTCTTTTTCGCCTCACGGTTATTCAAGTTAGTGAAATAAAGCATTATCCGGGTCAGTCCGAAGATACAGGAAAACTTACGATCTCCACACCTGCCTTGTCAAAAAATCTTATTGCCTCTTCATCAGGGTAATTGTTAGAGAATACGACTTTTTTAATATTTGAATTAATTATCATCTTGGCACATAATATGCATGGCTGGTGGGTACAATATAATGTGGCGCTCCCGATACTGACGCCATGTAAAGCAGACTGGATAATGGCGTTTTGTTCAGCATGTACTGCCCTGCACAATTCGTGCCTGGTACCTGATGCAATGTTCTGTTGCTGGCGTATGCAACCTATATCAAGACAGTGCTGCAGATTGCGGGGTGCGCCGTTATATCCTGTGGAAAGTATGCGCTTATCAAGAACAATGACTGCGCCTACCTGGTTTCTTAAACAGGTGGAACGCTTGGCCACTACCCGGGCTATTTCCATGAAATACTCATCTATTGTGGGTCTTTGAACCATGTTTTTTACCTTTCCTTTTGTGATGGTCTGTTAGTTAGGGGAGCAAAAGGTAAATATATTGTGATATATGGTATTCGCACGTGACCAATGTGTTACCTTTAATGCGGTGCTGCTTATGGAGACTAAAGACATAGATAGTTATATTGATTCATATCTGGGACGGTTCTCAACCAACCAGATGATAGGGATCCCACTGGTGATATTCTTCATATCACTACTGATACTGGGCTGGTCAGTTTATGCCCATGGAAGTCCTGTGGAGCTGGGCGTGGAATTTACCGGAGGAACTGTGCTCACCGTTGTTTCGGAATCGTCCTATAAAGAGGTTCAGGAGGAATTCACGTCCAGGTTCCCGGAAACACCACCATACAGTGCAAGGGATGCGGGCGGCGGACGTGTTATGTTGCAGTTCGGTCCAATGAACGAAGCCCAGCAGACGCAGTTGAACAATTATATCTCATCCACGTATGGCAAAGATGTTGCCCTGAAACATATGAGTGCAGTATATGGCGAAAATCTGCAACGCAGTGCTGTCAAGGCCGTATTATATGCATTTTTGGGAATGGCTGTGATAGTGTATTTAATATTCAAGTCTCCAGTACCCTCAGCAGCAGTGGTATTGTCTGCCGGGTCTGATATTATCATTGCCGCAACACTCATGGACCTGTTCGGTATTGCCCTGTCCCTTGGCACGGTGGCAGCATTGCTCATGTTGATAGGTTATTCAGTAGACAGTGACATCCTGCTTACTACAAGGTTACTCAAACGGAGGGGTGATACTGATGAAAAGATACGGGCTGCAATGAAGACCGGCCTTACTATGACCTTGACCACAATAGCAGCTGTTCTCGTACTTTTCGTGGTAAGCACTTTTGCCGGTCTAATTTCATCCTATTCCAGGATAGACATCATCAGTGAGATTTCAATCGTATTGATTTTCGGCCTGATCACTGACCTGATGAACACGTGGATGCTGAATACTGGCATCCTCAAATGGTATCTTGCACGAGGTACACCTGACAAAAAGGGCAAGAGGGGGCGAAAACGATGAATGGCGAAGACGTGGAGAGAGGATTGAGCAGCGACCCCAGGGTCATGTTGATGGTAGGTGCACTATTGATCTCATTGATCTTGTTGTTCCTGCCTGCTGTGTTTCCTGAACTTGGTGTCGGCGGGCTCAAGTACGGCCTTGACCTGGACGGAGGTTCGTGGCTCCACCTGAAACCTGAAGGCGCCATGGTGCAGGTGGATGCTGATATGGGGAATATCATCGCACATGATTATGGGATATTCCTGAATGAAACCGTGACAATCACCCAGCAGACCACATCTTCGGTGACCTTTGAAACCCACCGGTCCGTTACTGCCAAAGGGATAGAATCCCTGGGTTTCGGACAGGCAGCTGTATCCAGCAGGGGCGGTGTTTATTCTATTTTACTCCAGACTGATAAAAAAACAGCGATCACCAAATACCTGGAAAACCAGTACAAAACAGAAGTAGTGGTCTTTGATGACGGGGAGGGTATCAGGTATGAGATAAGAAAGAAAACCTCTCCGGAGGAACTTGCTGCCATACTGCAGCCGGTTGGGGGTTCAGTGACAGCATATGAAGACGGTGTATCAATAACTACCTTAACTGAGACCAAGGAGATCCTTGAGGATAAATTGAACCTGTTCGGGTTGAGCGATATTAAACCTGTCATCGTAGGGCGGGAATATATCCTCATTGACCTGGCAGGAATTGATATTGATACGGCAATGAAACTGGCCGCCACACCTGGTAAGTTCGAAATACGCGTACAGATAGCGAATAACGAGAGCGTGCATGCCGTATATGGCGAGGATGTACAGTCTGTTGGTTTCCATAAGATGGAAGACAATGTCTGGGGTGTGCCGTTCAAACTTACACAGCAGGGTGCTGATGCACTGAGACAGGTGGCAATTGAGACCAACGCGGTCGGTGACCCGGATAATCACGAGATCACCATGTACCTGGATAAAAAAGTAATATACAGCGCTCCCCTGTCGTATTCGCTTGCACAGAGCATGAGAGTTGTGCCTATACAGGATCTGGTGGCGTCATTTGGTAGCGATACTGGCAGCGAGGATAATGCAAGGGAACTTGAATCCCATTTGAAGGCAGGAGCTCTTCCTGTTAACGTAGAGGTCATAGGTTCAGGTCAGGTGCCTGCATCCCTTGGTAGCGAGTTCAAGGAACTCACTGCAATAGCTGGCCTGCTTGCCATTATCACTGTATCGTTCATGGTCTTTTTGAGATATCGCAGAAAGGAGATCATGCTGCCGATGATAATCACTTCGCTCAGTGAAGTGGTGATGATTCTGGGGTTTGCATCAGCAGTGAAATGGCAGCTTGACCTGCCAGCAATAACAGGTATCATTGCGGTCATAGGTACCGGTATTGACCATCTTGTGGTCATCACCGATGAAGTACTGTATGAGGGAAAATTGCCGCCGACCAAGGTATACAATTCCAGGATAAACAGGGCGTTCGGCATTATTTTTGCAGCAGCTTCCACCACCATTATCGCCATGATATGGCTGGTATGGATGGGATTCGGTGCACTGAAAGGATTTGCATTGACCACTATCGTGGGCGTGCTGATAGGCGTGCTCATAGCCAGGCCGGTCTATGCCAGGATAATCAAACATGTGCTGGAAGAAGGCCAGGAATGAACATGAGCCGCCCCCCCGATGATGTGGTATTAATACGGTATGGCGAGATTGCCCTCAAGAGCAGGAATGTGAGAGACCGCTACGAGAAGACATTGATATCCAATATTACCTCAATGCTCGATGCCACGGGCACATCCTACGATTCCGTATCCAGGGATTGGGGGCGTATTTACATCCATACTGCCGACCCTGCAGCTCCCCAGGCAGCAGCAAGGGTGTTCGGTGTGGTCTCGGTGAGCCCGGCTATAACCTGTGAACCTACACTGGAATCTGTTTCATCACTGGCTGCCGATGTAGGACAGGATATCATCGGTGAAGGACAGTCATTTGGCATCAGGCCCAGGCGTACCGGGAATCATGATTTTTCCAGCCGGGATGTCGGGATTGCCTGTGGAGATGCTGTCTGGCAGAGGATAGAGCAACAGGGTCCGAGCGTGGATTTGACCAATCCTGACGTGGAGATATTTGTGGAGGTCAGGCAGAACCACGCTTTCGTGTATACCGATGTGGTCAAAGGAGTGGGCGGACTGCCCCTTGGCACCCAGGGTAAAATGGTAGCTCTGGTATCAGGAGGTATCGACTCGCCAGTTGCAGCATGGCTCTTGATGAAACGTGGCTGTGAGATCATTCCGGTCTATGTCAACAATGATCCCTTCTCAGACGAGACCACCAGGCAAAGAGCACTGGAATGTATCAGGGTGCTGCAGACATGGGCTCCCGGCCATTCCCTCAAGGTCTATGAAGTACCGGGTGGTGAAAGCCAGGTATCGTTTTTATCAGACTGCCAGCGCCGCTATACCTGTGTGCTCTGCAGAAGGATGATGTACAGGATTGCCGCCGGTATCATGGAAAAGGAACATGCCCACGGTATAATCACCGGTGCATCCCTGGGTCAGGTAGCCAGCCAGACCTCACAGAACATGCTGGCTGAAACCTGCGGGATCCATGTACCTATCTACCATCCCCTCATAGGTCTTGACAAGACTGAGATTGTTGATATTGCACGGAATATTGGCAGTTATGATGCCTCTACCAGACCTGCCACCTGTTGTACAGCAGTACCCGAAAAACCTGCCACGTCTGCAAAATGTGGTGATGTATGCGGTGAAGAGGCAAAAATAGATGTTGAAGAACTGCTCAGAGCTGCCCTTTCTGGCTCAAAAATCGTTGACCTCTCCGAGTACAGTTAGTTCAATCACTCTGGATGGTCTCTATCTTGAACAGAACACCCAGTCCACTAAGGGTCAACTGGATGCGGTCGCCAAAATTGAGTATCTCGTCCAGGTCGGTTTTTGAACCCCAGTCATATACATAATCATGGACTCCCTGCATGGGTTTAAATCCAAGGGACGTCAATCTCCGGTTTACCTCAGATGGCCTGCCACCTTCACTGTTGAACCAGACTAATAGATATGACTTCATGATCCTCAACTTCAAAATGGGTTGTACATTATTATGCTTTTTGGTTGTTTGTAAAGTGTGACTTTGTGTTTGTCCGATTCTGTCGACAGCCTGGGCATAGTCCATGGTCTCGGGTAAATCAGACCGCAAAGAGGATTTTCTCGTCATTTAATCTTATTAAGAAGAGATTCTGCAGCCTTCAAGGCTTCCTCTTCGGTCCTGACACGTTTGACCAGCATTCTGCCGGTGGGATACAGCGATATCTCGACCCCGTCAATGTCCACAATCAGAATATGAGGTGTAGCCACCCTGGTATTGAGGATTTGAGCCACCTGCAGCAGGTCTATTCTTGTAAAAGCATTCACCTCAAAGGCTGTTTTACCTGAACACAGGCTTACCGTCATTTTCCTGGACATTGAGCGAATGTAAGTAACTATAAATAGATAAGTATGTGGCTAAAAGGAGAATTCAAAGGATATATTATAAGCATAGTGATTAACAATTTACAGACAAATGACACATTTTGGGTAATAGTATGAAGATATGGAGTCTGGGTAAAATAATATTAATTGCTGGGATACTTCTCCTGGGAGCATTCCACCCGGCTTTGGCCCTGTTGAGGACTGAACCGCTGGTCAATGGCACAAGTCTTTATCTCACAACAGGCCAGTCATGGCCATTCTATCAGGGGTATTCCTTTAACCTGATGAGCGTAAGCAAAAGTGGAAACAAAGCATGGGTGCAGTTGAAACTGAATGATACGGTTGTAAAGTCAGCCGTACTTTCCCGTGATGAAGTGTTTTATTATAACTCTACTACTCACTATAATTTATCGAATTATTCTCTTGAGACCTTGCAGTTAAGCCTCAGGGTATCCGGCTTATATACAGGGGAAGTAGCCGATATTGTGACTTTTTCGCAGGTATACCAATATTACGACCCTGCCCTGCCAGAACCAACCCCTACACCTACACCATACCCTGGTAATTCCAATAATTCCAGCGTGACACCTACAACTACGAGCACGGACGGCTCAGGCATACCGGGGTTCAATATCCTTTTAACAACAATCATACTGGGCATTTGGAGTATTTTCCTGCGCAGGTCACACGAAGGATTTTAAGAAATGTAATATATCATAACAGGAATTTGTCATGAAGATACAGAACAGGGTTCTCGAATAATGTGATGCCTATGAAAACTTTGAATAAACAAGGGTATTTGGATAAAATAAGGCCATACATCGAGATGTTGCGGCCTGAGATAGCTGATATGGACCTTGCGCTCCCGGCAGCAAGTGCGCTGCTGGCAACCTATTACCTAAGCGGAGGACTTCCCGACATTTTTCTCTTCATGGTGGCAGTGGCAGGTGCATATTTTGCCATTACCAGTTCGTATGTCCTCAATGATTACTGTGATGTGGATATTGATCAGATAAACCTTCCCAAGCGCCCGCTCCCGTCATCACGCATAAAACAAAAAAGTGCACTTCTCTATGCCGTAGTGCTGGCAATAGTGGCAGGAACCGTTGCCGCATTCCTGAACCTGGAGTCACTGGTGGTCTTTATCATCGCAGCCGGTATCATCACATTCTACTCGGCCATAGCAAAGCGTTCAACATTCCTGAGCTTTGTGCCGGTGGGAATATCGTATGGATTAGTACCTATCGGTGTATGGCTGGCATTTGATCCGGCCGGCATCCTTAAACCTGATATTGATAACCAGGTACTGCCACTGCCTGCAATATTCCTGGGTATTATGATGTGCGTGACCGACTGGGGTTTTACGTTAAGCGGCGTGGCACGCGATGTGGAAGGTGACCGGGCAAAAGGCGCCCCGACAACCCCGGTAACCTTTGGCGTGCCTCTTACTTCAAAATTCGTGTTCGTTTGCTGGGTACTCGGTGTTATCGCTTCACTCGTTATTGGATACACTGCCCGTCTGGGTCCGGTTTATTTTACAGGCGCCCTGCTTGGCGGAGGCTGGATATTATGGCAATCAATGGATTTTATCAGGAATCCGGAACCGAAACGAGGCGGAGAATTGTTCCTGCAGGGTTCCAGGTACCGGGGTGTCATGTTCGGTTCTTTGATAGTGGATGTGCTGCTCCTGATATTCATAAAGTCTACAGGCTATCCTTTCATATGGTAATACGGAGTTGTTCAGGTGAATAGACATACCGATGCCGATATAGTGGTAATCGGTGCCAGCCCTGCCGGGATAATGGCAGCCAGGGAGGCAGCACGAAGAGGCGCATCGGTCATCCTGGTGGATGCTAAAGAGGATATGGGAATACCACCCCATCCTGCAAATACTTTTTTCAGGTTCATGATGGAGCGTAGCAGTGAACCGATCCTGGATGAGTATGTGGTGAACAGGTTAAAGGGTATGAAGATCATCTCACCCTCCGGTATTGCTGTGGATATTGAGACTCCTGGATATTTTATTGACAGGGGGTTATTTGACCGTCATTACCAGGAAGAACTGGCAGGAACGGGTGTGGATATGAGGATGGGAGTTGAGGTACTGGCCGTGATACCTTCAGGCGGAGTGTTTACATTAAGCACGTCTGGTGGCCTCCTGGTAACCAGGCTGGTGATTGCGGCCGATGGCATTGAGTCAAAGACCGCGGCGCGGATGGGCCTTAATACCACCCGCTATCCTGGCGATATTGCCTGGGCCATGGAAGCCGAGGTCCGGGCGCCCGGAATCGGTGAACCTGACATGTTCGAATATTATATCGGGAGGCATTCACCGGGCTGGAAATCCACCTACTCCCCTGCCGGTGGCGACCGGGCCACGCTGGGTGTGTATGTGAGGCGACAGGGAAGGGATGTATCTGCTTTTTTTGACAGATGGCTTAAACGGTTTGCAACAATGAAAGGATATAGTGTTGGTGACATCGAGATAAAATCCAGGTTCACGGGCGGCGACCCAATAGCTACAGTGCCAAAACAGCTTGTTGCTGACGGGTTCATGGTAACAGGGGGCGCAGCGGGCCAGAGCGGTATCGGTTATGGTATGCGTGCCGGGCAGATATGCGGTGAGGTGGCTGCCGCAGCAGTGAATGAGAATGATCTTTCGAAACAGAGATTGAAGGAATACCAGAAACGCTGGAAAGGTGAGTTTGCCAGTGAGTACTGGATGGGAAGGATGGGCCTTGAACTGGTTCGCAAGATGACCGATAAGGAGATCGATACCATGGTGTCGGTGTTCGCCGGGCGCGACCTGTCATCGCTAAGCGGTACACCAATGGTGCAGGGTGTGAAGACCGGGTTGTTCGTGGCGCGTCATAAACCGGCGGCGCTGTGGGCATACAGGGCACTGTTGAGGCGGAAATAAACGGGCCTGTTTCGATTAGCAATAAAACAAACATGCAAAATGCCTTTAAAAACCACAATGATGAACGTATGTATATCCCAACGGTAAAACTCAAGAATTACTAATTCCTCATTGCCCTACAACCAGGTTTAAGTATCATGGTATTTCAATCAGGTATACCCATATCAGGATCGTGATATCAATGAACCTGCGTGAAATCCTGCACAAACACAAGGAATCTTTTCAAGACAAACTGCTGGAATCCCTTTCCCAGAAACATTCCATACCAACTGAAGAGGTCATGAAGCAGTTCGGTGATAACATTAACATCCTGGTCAACTCAAAGTACGCTCCGCTTGAGCAGGTAGCAGACGATATTTGTGCCGTCAAAAACCCTGTTGTGCTAAACATCAGGCGTGCCAGGCAGCGCGAAGATACATGCAAGATATGCGAGTCCAACGAGCCAAACATCCGGGCCCTTGACCAGATGCACGGTACTACCATATCCATATTTGAGATAAGCGAAGATAGTGCCGCAGGTTCTCTGTACCATGTGCTGTTCAAAGGTGCACCCGACGAGGACAAGAAACTGCCCCTGACCGCGATCATACACAACGGTGACGTTAAACGGGTCTGGGCCGGCAAGTCTGTGGAACCTTCTGTCTATTCAGGACTGATACGAAAAGCTCTGGCCTGAAAACCACAATCAGGACGTCTTTCATCCTTTATTTTGTTATTTCTGCCCTAGCCTATATTCGGGTCATATCCTTGAAATTCGTAATTGTTGAAATCGGATGTATGGATATATCTATTCCATTCTCGTCCACTGCTACCAGGCTATTTACCCCTGCATACAGGGAAATTCCTATCTTACCCGTATTTATGGGACCCCCAAGAACTGAAGCACCGGGTTGGCCAATTTCTATAACCCCGGAAATATCGATCCCTCTGGCTTTCTCAAGTACTTCAATTGCATAGTCCCTGGCTGAAACCGGTATCTCCCGAAGGTTTGCCAGCAACTTGCCACTACCGGTATCCAATGTTTGCATGACTGAAGTCATTCTTTTGTTAATAAAGATCTTCATGGGGTCAATGGTCGTACCGTTATACAGTATCAGGTCTGAGAAACGAACGGGCCTGGTATCCCGGACCTGAACCAGTCCCCCGTATTTCGTGTTCACAGGAATGCCGCTATGTGCCAGTATACCATCGATGGTAATACTGCATACCGTGGCAATTCCCACCTTATTCACAGGTATCTTTATGTCCTGGCTGTCCTCTTCCAGAATCCTGACATATGGGCTTATTGAATATGGACTGTTACACAGGGCTGCAATGATATCGATAGCCTCGTCAAAATCATCCTTGTCTACGAACGCGGTATTTACTATTACATTACCCTCGCCGGTATTTACATCAACATCTGTATTATAGACAAGTTCATCAATTGTCGTAATAACGAATCCGACCCTGTGCCCTATCAGGCCGTCCTCAAGTTCCCGGATGCCGTCTTCAGTAATTACCCGGCCTGAATAACCTTCCCTGGAAGTAAGCCCTCTCTCGTCCAGTATCCTCAGATGGTACCTGACCCCTCTCTCCCCTATCTTATATCCTCGCTCCCTCATCTTATCAGCGATGATACGTGCACCAATAGCGCTGTCACTCTCGTTTATAATACGCAGTATCTCGGTAAGCTTTCTCTGTACCTGGGGGTCCGTATTGGAAGATATCATATAGTTTTTTCAACCTGTTTTACATTATATTGATATAACGCTGGATCTCCCAGTCATGCACCTGCACCCTGTATGCATCCCACTCGGTCCGGCCCAGCCTTAAAAAGTTATTGAGAACATGGGAGCCCAGAGCATTCATTATAATTTCATCCTGTTCCAGTTCGTTGAGTGCATCCCTGAGAGTGCCGGGGAGTGATCTGATATTCCGGTGCTCACGTTCTTTTTCATCCATTTCATATATATTATCACCCACGGGTTCACCGGGATCTATCTGGTTCCTGATGCCGTCAAGACCTGCTGAAAGTATGACCGCGAAGGCGAGATACGGGTTACACGACGGGTCAGGACTGCGTAGTTCTATCCTGGTACTGGAACCCCGGGCTGCAGGTATCCTGATGAGCGAACTCCGGTTTGCGCCTGACCATGAGACATATACCGGGGCCTCATATCCTGGCACCAATCGCTTATATGAATTGACCGTGGGATTGGTGACAGCCGTTATGGCATTAATATGTTTCAGCACCCCACCAATGAAATATTTCAGGATATCACTGATACCATGTTCATTGTCCGGGTCATAAAATGCGTTCTTGCCATCCTTGAACAGGGAAATATTAACGTGCATACCGCTCCCGTTCTCACCGAACAGGGGTTTTGGCATAAATGTAGCATGAAGTCCCATATTATTGGCAATGGTCCTGGTCACATACTTGAATGTCAGCACATTATCAGCTGTTATCAGGGCATCCCCATATTTGAAATCGATCTCATGCTGGCCGGATGCCACTTCATGGTGGGATGCTTCGATCTCGAACCCCATACCTTCCAGGGCAATGACTATCTCCCTTCGGATATTCTCTGCCAGGTCAACCGGACCAAAATCGAAATACCCTGCATTATCGTGAGGTATTGTCGTTGCACGTCCTTCATGTTTTTCGAACAGGAAGAATTCCAGTTCAGGGCCGGTATTCATCTTAAAACCCAGGGACGCAGCATCTTCAATGACCCGTCTCAGTACATACCTGGGGTCGCCCTGAAAAGGTTCGCCACCGGGCTGGTACACATCACATATCATCCTGGCTATTGAACCACCATTATTACGCCATGGTAACAGCTGGAACGTATTCAGGTCAGGTTTTAACACCATGTCAGACTCTTCGATACGGACAAACCCTTCGACTGAAGAGCCGTCAAAGGATATTCCATGGCCCATTGCTTTTTCAATCTGGGATACGGGTATGGCTACATTCTTGACTATACCCTGGATATCCACAAACTGCAGTCTTACGAACCTGACATCTTTTTCCTTTATCTTTTTTAGAATATCCTCATTTGAAGTCATAATTTCACCTATTGTACGGGATGTTATGATTTTTTGAAATAATGATGTGTGACCGATAATTAAAGGTTTGGCTTTTCAGTGTGGGATTGCATTTTACACTCTGCGCAGTACCCCTATCCTGGGCTCATAGCACCGACCTTCTGACATCAATCCTTTTAAAGCATCGTCCACCTGTTCCCCGGACAGCCCGATTTGTCCTGACCGGTCTGTGAGTTCGGATACAGGTACGCCCCTTCCCTTATCCAGACTCCCCAGTAGTTCATATACCAGCTCTTTGCCATCGGGTTGTGTTTCTTCCGGGGAGGTATTATCCCCGGTCGATGTAACATTTTCTTCAGCTGCCGGTATAGAATCTGTTGTCTGGATAGGATTGGTTTTCGGGATGGTTTTCGGGATGGTTTCCGGTGCTGGAATAACCACAATTGCTGTATCGGTATTTGCTTTGCTCAGTGTACCTGCTGTTACACCTGTATTTGATGCGTCAGGCAGCAGTGTCTTCAGGGAATCAATTATTATACCGGACAGGGTATCAAGGTATTCTTTCAGGTCAGGGTAGTGTTCAATGGCCCTGGTAATACCATCGGCAAGTTCGGCACTGGCACCCGATCGTACCAGCATTTCAACGAGTTGTGTACCTTTTAATCCTGATTCCAGCGCACTCCTCGCAAACCGTATCCTCTCAAAGGTCAGCCGGGCAGTTTCCACGATCCACCTGTCCCTTACCTGGCTGTCGACCTTGTTCAGTTCCTCGGGCCTGACCGATGTGTATATGGTCCCTTCCTCTGGCTCATAGGTCCGGGCCTTACCCACCATTGCAACGAAGGACGGTATTTCCAGTCCTGATAGGAACATGGCAGCTTCGGGCTGGTACTGTCCTGCATAGACCATGAATCCTCCCGTATGGTCAGATACCCTTCCTCTCCACATATCTTCGCCAGCGCCTATATTTTCAATCTCTGTCAGCACACCCACAAAGTACAGCCGATTTATCCTGGCGCCTGTGGGCGTGACCAGGTAATTGGGCGACCTCTCATCACCTTCGTGAAAAAAATGATGGGAATGATTGAACTCGTGTGCAAATACCCGCCAGGCCAGTTCCCTTTCGATCATGGGCTCTCTCCCTTGCCGGGAAGCTTTTGCCCGACCGACTCCATTTCTGTAATCAGGGCCGCAGCTTTTGCAGCGGTATCCATTTCTGTCAAAACGGCATCTTCGGCTACCAGCGTGATGCCGTATTCGCCTTTTGTCATATTCCCCCGTACCCACATGCTTCTGCCCAGTAATCTGCGGCGCATCTCATCCTCCACCGCGGACTGGTTCATAGCTGCCGCCGCCACTTCCCTGGCTCTGTCAATAGAATAGCCTGTGACCTTTTGTGTCAGGTCCGCATCCAGAACAACGCTCAGGGCTCCGGTACCATCGTCCAGAATGGACTTTATCCGCATATCATATATTCCTTCATCGACAACTCCGTGCACGCGACAGGTGTTCTTCTGTATCACCCGGCTGCACCGGGGACAACGGTTAATGAGTCCTGACCCTGGCCTGATAGATATCAGGCTGCCCTCAATGATCGCATCGTACACCCCGTCCCGCCCGGTAATACTATCCACCCTGACAGGTTCAGAATTGAACAGTGGAGCGAGTTCATCATTACTGATCTCGGTTTCAGATTTGCTTATGGGGGAAAACTCTCCCATATTGATAGTGGGGACTCCGCGCCATAATTTAATATAAGCATTTTTTACCTCTACGGTAGCCCCTTCAGAAAAGAGGGGATTTGGCACCCAGGATGTAAAGGGAAGTTTGGCAGAACGGTCAGCGGCGGTCCCGGAAACGATAGTCCGTGAGCCGTTCCTGGTAGTGATCTCTTTATGCTGGCATTCCAATATTCTGAATATGGTATGCACGGCCGCGGCTCCATCCACCAGGTCTGCCAGCAAAACCGCTTTATCAATTTTTGCCGTCGCGAGGGAATCCAGGGCTTCACGGTCCAATTTCTCGACTTTTGACCTGGGACCGAAATTAATCTCGGGCATACCCTGCCATGTCCTGATATATGCATTGGTAACCTTGACCACGTCACCCGGTTCAAGCCCGAAATCCTCCCATGCTGTAAAACTTTTAGCTCCGGTCTCATCTGCCATGGTGCCCATGAAAATACTACGTTCCTGCCCCTTAATACCCACTACCTTAAGATTGATATCCAGTATCCTGGCCGTAATTTCGATATCACGCTCTCCGCCGTGCAGGTCAGATAATCTTTTTGCTTCACTGACCCCGTATTTTTTAAGCAGACTCCTTTTTGCCTCTTCAGACGGCACCTTGAACTCAAGGAGTCTGGTAAGTTCTTCTTCAATAATAGCCCGATTCAGTGTTGTACCAAGCGCCCTAATTATTTCGTCCACAAGGGGCGCAATTTTCTCATTCATAGGCTGCCTCCTGTATACTTGACAGTCGTCTCCTGATATGGGCGCAAAGGATAAAAAAACATCGATACAGATTAGATAGAGTAACCTCATCAATAGTGCAATGTATCCTGACAGGGTCAAAGCCTTCTCAGAACGTGCCCTGGATTGGCTTGAAATGACTCCATTGAACAATACCAAGGAAGCATCACAGGCTGCCAGGGCATTATGTATCTGGGGCCGCGATACCAGCAGCTTCCTGGCATGGCTGGAGCAGGCCAGGTCGGGGGACCACTGGAAAGAAGGTAATTCTGTACGGAATACCGCAAGGGCATGTACTGCGCTGCTGGAATGCGGGGTAGCGTGCAGAGAATCATTGGACTGGCTTTTGGAAATGCAATCAGGTAATGGTTCATGGAACAATGATGTGTACGATACCTGTTATTGCCTGATGACCCTGGGAATCGCTGGCAAGGCGAACCGCACAGGAGTACAATGGTTGCTGGATACTTTTTCAGAGGACTGGAAACACCCTGGGGTCATTGCGCTCATCAATACCGCGCTCATTCACCAGGACCCGGAGGGCACAGCAGACGCCATCAGACATAATTCTTCGTGGTTGCTGGCGCACTGTAATGATGGTCACTGGAACTATACAGCCACATCATGCCTGGTGATGCAATCCCTGATACGTGATGGACACTCAGGGGATCTTGAGCGTTCTGTTTATTGGCTGCTGGACAGGATAGAGGAAAGTGAAAGTGGCTGGAACGTTTCTGTGGTTTCACTGGTTTTGATTACTCTTAAGATGTATTATTCACACAATACAGACCGATCATGACAAAAGCAGTAATGATAGCAGGGACCCACAGCGGTGTAGGCAAGACCACAGTAGCGCTGGGACTAATGGCGCTGCTTGCCCGCAGGGGCATGGCTGTGCAACCCTACAAAGTGGGCCCGGATTTCATTGACCCGTCACATCATACCGCTATCTGTAACAGGCCGTCCAGGAACCTGGACACCTATATCATGGGCACCGGGGCGGTCCAGAGCACCTACGCCCGGACCCTTGGCGACATTTCCATAATCGAGGGCGTGATGGGACTGTACGATGGTCTGAATTCATCAGATACCGCCAGCAGCGCCCATGTGGCAAAGACACTGGGTGTACCCGTGGTGCTGGTGGTCAATGTCCATGGCATGTCCCGCAGTGCGGCCGCCGTGGTGAAAGGTTACCAGACCCTGGACCCTGACATAAATATTGCAGGGTTGATACTGAACAGGGTAGGCAGTCCACGACACAGCAAACTGGTCGAGGATGCATGTAAAGGTGCAGGTATCGACATTCCTGTGATAGGGACACTGCCGTCCAACAAGGAATTGTCCCTGCCGTCCAGGCATCTTGGGCTTCACATGGCGCATGAACAGGAATGGGATTACAATAACCTGGCCGATTTTATTGAGCACAACATGGATGTGGATGTACTGCTGGACATTTCTCAAACGGCTCGAGAACCTGGTAGCCCGGGTGAAATTAAGACACCGCAGGCCGATGTCAGGATAGGCGTGGCATTGGACAGTGCCTTTTGTTTTTATTATCAGGATATGTTCGACGAACTTGAGCAATGCGGAGCTGAAATTATTACCTTCAGCCCGATGTCAGACCCCATGCCAGATATAGATGGCCTGATACTCGGTGGAGGCTATCCCGAGCTATTCTCTGCCCAGCTCTCGGCTTCGAATACGCGTTATGACATCAGGAAGGCAGCACAGGACGGCATGCCCGTATACGCCGAGTGCGGAGGGCTGATGTACCTGGGTACAAGCCTGGAAAGAGACGGGAAGACGTATGAAATGGCCGGGGTGTTCGACAGCGAATCCCGCATGGTACAGCGGTTCCAGGCTTTGGGATATACGGAAGCAGAAGTAATTGCTGATAATCATTTATTGGGTAAGGGGCAGACCGTGCGGGGGCATGAGTTCCATTATTCCATAACAGAACCAGGGCGTGATGCCAGGTTCGCATACAGGATGCGCAGGGGAAAAGGTATTTTCGATGGTCAGGACGGGCTGATGGTCTACAATACTCTTGCAAGTTACATGCACACTCATCCGGCTGCGGTGTCAATGGAGAGGTTCGTGAACTCCTGCAGGGAATACAGCCGGAAATGACAGTAACCGTTTGAGTGGATGGAAAAAAGGTTATCAACATATAATCCTAATACTCACGAAACGACTATTACGGATAATTATATGAGCATTGAAAAAACAGAATCTGACCGTTTCCTCATCGGATTATTCATTACCGGAGTGATATTGGTTTCAATAATCCTTTTCATTTTTTTCCAGTTCGGACTTATACGTGAGTTCTCGCTGGTATTCAGTACCCAGTTCCTGTCGGGCCGGGAGTTCGCTATGCTCAACGGGGCTTCCATGGAAATGTCCCTCTTCGTGATGATACTTGTCAGTTTCATATCCGATATTGGTTCATTGATGATAGGGCTGCCGATTTTTGTCATATTCCATGAAGAGTTAAAGCAGTTCACGCTGATGGCACCGTTCATGAACTTCTCGGAGATGATCACGTCCAATAAAAGTGGTTTGATGCACAAGTTCGGTCTCGTGGGAATTTTCATGATATGTTTCATCCCGTTCCAGATGACCGGGGGGCTGGCTACTGCATGTTTTGCAAAACTCCTGGGTTTTACGGTGCGTGAGATAATACCTGTGATCGCCATTGCGTCCCTTATCGCTTCTGTGTTCTGGGCAGTGACCGCTGATACGGTAATGAAATACCTGGGACCGGTCCAGGACTATATCCCCTCCTTCATTGTGCTGGTAGTGGCGTCTATTTTGATATATAATTTTGTGCATTACCGGAACAGGTAACCTCACTTTTCCCGCAGGTAGAATAAGCGGTTTGCTTCCCGCAGGTCTTCGGGAGTACCTACATCAATATGGTAGCCGGGAATGTCCCTGAACACCACCCTGCGCCCCCGTTCTATCATAACGTTAAAGGCATCTGCCAGCTGGTACTCGTTGTTCATGCCCGGCTCAATATGGCTGATGGCATCAAAAATTTCAGCACTCATGATATAGATGCCTGCAGACCCTTTTCGACTGGGTGCATCCTCAGGTTGCGGCTTTTCCACAATATCGGTCACGTCTATTCCATGGTATGCAATAATGCCGTGGCGGGTGGTGTCCTGGATATCTGTTACTCCCAGGGTCACGTCAGCTCCCTGTTGCAGGTGGAAATCCCGCAGGTCGCGCATGAAGGTCTTTGGATAGAAGAAATTGTCGCCCAGTATCACGGCAAAGTCGCTGTTCCCCACGACATGACGACCGGCATAGATGGCATTGGCAAGGCCCAGCCTTTCGTCCTGTACCACATAGGTGAGGTTCACTCCCATACGCTGTCCCGAGCCGAGGTAGTCCAGTATGGCATTCTTTTTCCAGCCCACCACGACAGTAATGTCGGTGATAGCCGCTTCCCTGAACGCGTCAATAACATGCTCGATGACAGCCTTGCCGCCCACCGGGAGCAGTTCTTTCGGGATGGCGTTGGTGTATGGTTTGAGCCTGGTCCCCATACCTGCGGCCGGGATGAGTCCTTTCAAGGTCTCAACCTTTTTTCGGGATTTCAATACCCTTGACCAGTTCCAGCTTCTTAACCATCCGGTTCATGGTCTTGCGCATGGAACGGTGCCCTTCTTCATCCTCGGCAGCGCCCTCGGCCATCCGGTCCTGTGACCAGAATGTACCACCCAGGTTTGCACCGAAGGAGCCACCGCCGACAGGTATCATCTCGCTGATGATAAAGAAATGGTGAATGGACTGGATGGCTATCTCCTGCCCCCCAATCCGGTCGCCGCCTACAGCCAGGGCCGCGCCCACTTTGTTGCGCAGGATGTCGGGGTCTTTGGCTACCATTGCCCGGCAGCGGTCCAGCATGGTCTTGGTCTGGGCACTGAGGTTACCCTGGTAGACGGGAGTGCCGATTATGATACCGTCCGCCCATTCCAGTCCTTCATAGAACTCGTGCATATCGTCCTTGTGGACGCAGCCTTTGCGCTCACGCACGCAGTAGTCGCAGTGGATGCAAAAGTTGAGCTGCCTGGCCTTAACTGAGAAATACCTGGTGTTAACGCCATATTTTTCCTCCAGGTATCTGAGGGATGTGTTGACTATGTAATCGGTGGAGCCTGTTCGCGGGCTTCCTGATACTCCTAGGATGTTTATTATGATATGACCCCCTGAAAATGATATGGCTTTATTATTTGTATGAGGGTTTATAAGTTTTGAGTGGGGGAGATTTTTACCCGGAGTTTTCAATGGCTCTGTTGGCAAGGGGGTTTATATTCAGACCTGCAACCATCTTCCATTAACTCCACCCAATTTTATCACCTACAATTTTATATTAGAAATGTTTAAAAAAACGGAAAAGTATATTACCAAGTACCACCCAGAATACAACCATGAACCTATCGCCCGCAGTGAAGACCATGCTGGTCATGGCACTTGTCCTCGCATCGGTCCTGGCAGGGGGCTGCCTCAGGGAGTATGACACCACCAGCCTGCATATCAACGAAGTGGACATATCCGCAGAGATCACCGATGACGATATCGTACAGCTGGACATCATCTCGTATGTGAGCAACAGTGGTAAGACCTCGGGCGAAGTAGAAATCCAGGCAAAAGCCTACAACCTTGCTACCAGCCTGCTCATGGCAGATGAAAAAATATCAATGGGCCGCATCGGCAAGGACAGGACCCTAAACAGCACTGTTGAATTGCATGTCCCTATCACAGGTAATTACCGCATCGAAGTAACCATGTACGAGGATGGCGGCCTGGTAACCTCGGGCAAAGCCACCATATCAGGCCTGGAATCCCTGCTTTCCAGTCCCAAACATTCATACATCAACATCCGCGACGTGGATGTTGCCATGACAGCAAGAGGTGATTCCACCACCACCTTGAAAGTGACCACCTTCCTGGACAACTACGGCAGGTCGGATTCGGCACCATTGACGGCACTGGTGAAACTGCGGGATGCAAAGACCAACCTCATAGGCCAGAGCGGTAACATCGATGTGGGCGTAATCAAGGCAGATACTACCCTGGTCAAGGATATCGAGCTTGAAGTGCCAAAGGACAGGGACTATCGTGTTGAGATAATGATATTCGAGAATGACCGCATCATTACCGAATACGGTGTGTCCTTCTTCATGGCGCCGGACAGTCAGGGTGAGGAAGATGTTGTAAAGAAGACCAGGTCTGTCAGTACTACTGAAACCATTACTACGGAATTCATATTACCTAAAGCAACACCGTTACCTTATGATGTGTATAGTACCAGAGATATCGGTGCTCCAATGCCGACGAAAGAACCGGGATTCCAGGTAATATGGGCAATTACCGGACTGCTGGCAGTGGTACTTCTAATGAGGAAACGAAAATAAACAGATGTATCAGGTATAACAAAAAATCAGGTGAGAACAATGGATGAAAAAGAATCAAAAGAAACTAAAGACCGGGTAGCTGGAATGGCTCTATTCCGGACAGGCTCCATGATAATCCTGCTGTTACTGCTGCTGGCATCTTCTTTCGGGTTCTATTTCAGCATGCAAAAGGCCATATCCATGCTCTTTGATTACCGCTACACCGAACTTATCAACTCGATCTTCAATTTAATCGTGGTGGCGGCAATATTGTATCTTGTCAGGGAATTCTTTTTGAAGAAATGATTTTTTCACGGGATACTCTTATAATTAAGAAGAATAGAGTATATTCCAGATGGAGCAATTCCTATGGATATACAGCTCATTGATTTTGAAAAAGAGGTACTTAAATTAGAATCCCCGCGCCGCCCTCATGATATGGTATTTGTGGACGACTCGCTGCTGCGCGCCGTGCTGTGCCAGGGCGAGGGGAAATGGTACGTCCACGACTATGACGAGTTCTTCCTTCACCATAAAGGTGGCGTGGTCATCGAATCAGACAATTCAACGATTGAGCTGAAACCCGGCACAGGCATACTTGTCCCTGCTGGAGTGCGGCACAGGACCAACTCAGAGGACGAGGGCGTGTTCCTGGTATTCAGACATCAAAAGACGGCCTGCACACTGGCATAAGGCAGGAGGCAGGTATGGGCCACCTTGAAAAACTGGACAATATCAATATCCCTATAGCCCTGCTGTTGCTCCAGCTGGTCACCTACCCATTTTTTATCGGCATACGCAATCAGGAAGACCCTGTCGGTGCAGTGTTAGGTGCAATAATCATCATTGTTCCGGTCTTTTCCGTGCTGGGCCTTTTACTCAGGCAGTTCTTTAAAAAAACCGGTATGGGAAGGAACATGATACTGTTCCTTGACCACAGAGGCGTGAAACTGAAAGAGATACCCGGCCTCATAGGCATCATGATACCTATGTCCTTGTTTATGCTGATTATATTGATATATGGATTGATAATCTTCATTTATTTCTTTTTCATCACCATACCAGTGTACCTCATTTTCAGGTTCGGCAGGAAAAAGCGTATGAGGGACCTTGTTAGATGGCTTTTCAAATTGGAAGCGCGGGTGTGCCTGAGGTTGAAGCGATATACACGGTGGGGGTATGTGCTGCCATACTTCTTTGGTATTATGTTCTCGCTGGTACTGACCAACGGTCATGTGGCGCTGGGAGTGCTGTACCTGTTGATATTGATGCAGTTCACCTTTGTGGTGGCATTGTACAACCTGATAGGACAGCAGGAAGTGATTGACCAGTAATGGATTTTTTCATTACATTCTTGCCGATAAATAATGATCAATCAAAAATCTTAAGTGTTAACAAACCTATTATTATCATACGGTTTTATGAAGTTTTGAAAAGGAGAGAGGAAATATGGTTTCAGTTGGACAAGAATTATTGAACGTACCTTTTGGTGATATGATAAGAGAAATGGCCCTCGCGATCGCAGAAGGCCAGATGGCCCTTGATATGAACTCAGTAAAAGTCGCGCAGGCACTCGCAGACTCTGAATTGGCAGAGCATAGCGTGGTGATGTACATTGAAGAAACTGTAGATGCAAATGGTAATGTCACAGACACCAAAGTAGTTACAAATGATGCGCCAATGTCTCTGCTCACTTATGGTCTTGAACCCAGGTTCTATGAATTCACTGAATCCATCATTGAGGTAAAGATGGCTATCTCAATGAAAACGGAAATGTCAACTGAGATAAAATACGGACGGCAATTCAATTTAACAAACAAGAGTAAAGTAAGCGGCAAGATTAGTACTGGTGGTTTGACCAGTTTTCTGTTCGGTAAAGCATCTACAAAATTTGAAAACACCACAACTGTAGCCTATTCATCAACTTACAATGCCAAATACAACTCCAAGTATTCATTCGAGGCGTCTGGCACAAGCCTGTTACGTACAACATTAAAGCCTGTTCCTGCCCCTGGTAGAGTAATACCCACAATAAAAATTCTCGAACCAGCACCTGAATGATCGTTAATCTCCTCTTATTTTATTTTTTATGGAGATATAATCATGGCTAACGGTAATACAAAGATAATTTTGGAAGTATTGGTAAATCCCCTCTCCCAGATAATAAAAGAAGTCGGGATTTCCATTTCCGAAACCCAACAGGCAATGGATAGAAATTCCATTGATACACAACTTGCAATTGAAAATGATGAACTCCTAAGCCAATATGACATACAGGCTACCTGGCACCATATTCCAGAAGTCGAACTTGAACTTAAAATGGCACTAACAATGAAGTATAAGGAGGAAAAGGATTCAAAGGGAGCACTCCGTGGTTATCGGCCAATATTACATGCAGCACCATTGAATGCATCATACAAGAACCTTCATGAATATGATGTGGAAGGAGCAAGTATCATAAAAGCCAAATTTGTCTCAGTACCGCCTTCCAGCCAGATAGTAAATGAGTGAGATACAGGCACGGAAATAATGAAATGACACTAATAGTAAATCTTCGACAGAATCTGGATAATCTCAGGATTGCAAAGGCAATTGATGAGGCCAGTCTTACTGAAATAATAAAATCAATTGATAATGTTGATGTTGAAATACAGAACAAGGATACGCAAATCGTCGGGCTTACAAATAATCTCAATACAATTATTTCTGATAAAATCGTTGTCGAACAGGAGAAAAATGTCCTCTCACAGCACATTTCCAAATTATTATTAGAAAAAGCAGAACTTGAGACAAATATCCAGACCCTCCAGATGCAAAGACCACAAATCCCGTCCGAAAGCCTGGTCACCACATTCATGGAATCTCTGGACAGCATGGCTGATAAACTGAATGATCCTGCAGCAAGGGCAAACTATGTGATCAGCAGCATGGACGTAACGCTCAGGACAAACCTGTCCCTGATGGACAATAAACTCCAGTTCCAGTTACCCAGACCAGATGATATCATCCCGCCTGAAAATCTCAGTACCATTGAATTCAAAATAACATCATCTCCCAAAGAACTTGATCTATCCCAATACAAGGAAGTACCTAACCTTACCGGAATGACCCGGGAAGAGGCAAAGTATGCGATAACTGATGCCGGTTTCAAACCGGGTACCACCAGTGAGAGATCAAGCAATTCACCCCAGGGTACGGTAATCGCCCAGTTGCCCTCTGCTGATTCTCTGGCTGTCCCCGGCACTGCCATTGACATCACGATATCCAGGATACTGTCTGTGGAAATGCCCAATTTGGTAGGCATGGATATTGGAAGCGCAAAGGATGTCCTTGCCAGCATCAGGCTTGAAATGGGAGAGATCACAGAGCTATCATCCGAATCTTCACCAGGTATTGTCCTGAAACAGAGTATTAAAGCAGGAACCATGGTGTTGATAGGCACATCTGTTGACGTTACTGTTGCCGCAAAAGAGAATGTGAAGGTTCCGGACCTTATAGGAAAAACTCTTGACATGGCAGTATATCTTCTGCGCACAGCAAAACTGGTGACGGGAAGTGTAACTAAAAAAATCAGTGAAGAAAAGCCAAATACCGTGCTGGAACAAACTCCAAAAGGAGGGGCTATGATTTTGGAACAAAGCCAGGTGAACCTGGTAATCGCATCAGCTGAAGCCATAAAGGTCCCGGATGTCACCAAAAAGAACATTAACGAAGCCAGGACGATACTGGAAAGCAAGGGCCTGAGAATAGACAGGATCGTTAAACGTACAAGTACCCAGGCAACAGGTACTGTCCTTGATCAAAATCCAAAACCTGGTTCAGACGCTGAAGCTGGAATGCCTGTGGAATTAGTACTGGCAAACCAGGATATTGAAATGATAGAAGGTATCGGACCTGAAAGAGGTTCAAAACTCAGGGACGCTGGTATCAGGAGCATTACAGACCTGGTCACTGCAGATGCTGCAACGGTAAGTGAAATAGTAGGAAAAAATACCGCTGAAAAATTTATTTCCATGGCAAAACTTATTGACTCCAGCTCGAGTCTGGGGAGTCTGGGGATAGAAAAGCAATCGTCTGAACTCCTTGTCAAGGCGGGCAATATCTACTCAGTTGCTGAGCTAAAGAACGCCAATCCTGTTGAACTGTATACGTTATGCAAAGCGTCAATTGCATCAGGGAAAGTAAAAGTTCCTGCAGGTTATTCCATCACGCAGGATGATGTAAAACGATGGGTAGAACAGGCACAATAGGGATACTAACATGGTTTTGGAAACCTTTTTTATCAGTCTTGATACGAATACGTCCCCTGCTGAATTAGAGCAGATCCTGAGAACCCTTGAAATGATACATGGTACTATCAACATGGTTGCTCAACAAAGCATTATTGCCAGTTTTGACAATGCTCATGTGAATATTATCAGGAACAAACGCGGTGTAAAACTTGTAGGTGGTATTAATTTCAAAGGACGCAGGGTCAGGAAAATAGTGAAAAGAGAAGCATGACCAATTTTGATACATTAATTTTATTACATTCCTGCGCTTATACTCCCATCCTATGACCGCTGATAATCTTACCATTACAGAAAAGATCTTTTCAAAAGCTTCTGGCAGAACGGTCCATGCCGATGAGTTCGTTATGGCTGATATAGACTGTGCCATGACCCATGATATCACCGGACCTCTGGCCGTACAGGGTTTCAGGGAGATCATGAAGAACAGACCTGACCCTATGGTATGGGACCCTGACAGGATTGTCATCCTGTTCGACCACCAGGTACCTGCTGATTCTTTGAATGCAGCACAGAACCATATCATGCTCAGGCAATTCGCAGCCGAGCAGGGTATCACTAACTATGATGTCTTTGAAGGTGTGTGCCACCAGGTAGTGCCTGAAAAGGGCTGGGCAAAACCTGGCGACCTGATAGTGGGCAGTGACAGCCACACCTGCGCATACGGTTCACTGGGAGCATTCTCCACAGGTATCGGCAGTACTGATATGGCTGCCGTGTTCGCCACAGGCAAACTGTGGTTCAAGGTCCCGCAGACCATCAGGTTCGAAGTGAACGGACACCTGCCTGATAGAGTGTACAGCAAGGACATTATCCTGCACCTCATCGGGGATGTGGGTGCCGACGGTGCCATGTACATGGCTGCAGAGTACGGCGGTGAAGCTATAAGAAACCTGGATATCAGCCAGCGGATGACCATTAGCAACATGGCTATCGAGATGGGCGGTAAGGCCGGCATCATCGAGCCAGACGCCACTACCGAAGATTACCTGAAACAGCGCATACCCGGCTTCACCCTGGACCCTTACTGGAAGAGTGATGAGGACTGCGAATATGCCCAGTACCACGAATACGACATCTCAGACCTGTCCCCGCAGGTGGCATGTCCCCATAATGTTGATAACGTGAAATCCGTGGAAGACGTGGAAGGCACCCATATCGACCAGGTACTGGTAGGTTCATGCACCAACGGCAGGTTCGAGGACATCAAGATAGTTGCAGACATCATGGGCGACGAGCCCGTGGCTAAAGGGGTGAGACTATTGGTCATTCCAGCATCCCGCACCGAGTACATGAAAGTACTGCGTGCCGGACTGGTTGAGAAGTTCATGGAAGCAGGGGCCATTGTAGAGAGTCCCTGTTGCGGACCGTGCATGGGCGGCAGTTTCGGGCTACTGGGTGACGGCGAGGTAGGACTTGCGACCTCCAATCGCAACTTCCAGGGCAGGCAGGGCAGTGCCAAAGCATTTGTGTACCTGTCATCACCGGCCACGGCAGCGGCATCCGCTCTCACGGGCAAGATAACTGACCCGAGAAAGGTTTAAACGGGTCTGGTTTTATTGTTAGGAATAATATAAGCGAGCTTAATACCCTAACAATAAACCAACCTTAGTGCAAGTTTCCGTCTTCGTTCAACGCGCCCAGCATCTCTATTATCGAATACGCGGCGCGGGTTATTCCCATACTCCGGCTATCCGTATCCGTGCCAGCCAGGTAAAGGTTTTTGATTGGTGTCCTGATATCTGCAATCGTTCCATTAATGGTGACAGCCGCTTTTTCAGGAATCGTTATCTGCTCATGCTGCATCTCAACGTGTCTGTCTATGGATGGCACGGCGCGGTAAATAGTATCATAAGCATTCATTTTAACTGAATTTTCTGATTTGTTCTCATCCATCACAAATACAAACCCTACGAGCTGTTTTCCTTTTGGTGCAAGAGATGGGTCGAAATTACTTATCGGCATTGCCCAGTATGGGGTGTCTTTGAACCATATCTCAGAACCCATATAGTTAAACTCGTCCATCTTCCTGTCAAGGCCTAACCAGACAGTCAAGCTCTTGGTCTGGACAATTCCGCCAAGATAGTCAACATAAGAGCCTGGCAGGTCTTCAACAATATCAGGCAGGTTCTTTGCAAACCCTGTATAGACCACAATATCGGCATAGTAAGCCTGGTCCGCTTCAACACCTATCACACGCCCTTCATTTGTGAGGATGCGTTTTACCTCACACTGAGTCTGCATATCAACTGTTTTCGGAAGGGAATGAAGGACAGCATTTAACACTGATTTGAGCCCTTTACGCGGATAGCCTTGAGCATGGGCAGTAGCACTATTAACGGCAAACCTACTGATCGATGTAAGCGGGTTGGGTATTGTGCTTTTAATTTGAAACGAAGATTCCAATATCCCTGATAATTTTAACCCCAATGATGTATGAAGATTGGAGCGTAACACAGATTGAAGAATAGATTCAGTATGTTGCGGCATTTCTTTTGGCCCCACCATACTTTCAAACTGTTCCTGTGTGACACTATCGCGTATGAAACTACTGCCGGTCAAGAACCTGTGAACAGATGTTTCCTTCATAGATTTCCCTGTCAGGAAATATGATATTGCGTCGACAAGATCATTTGTATCCTTTGACATGGTGTATGGTAATGAATCATACACCGATTGTTTAGAAAGGTCGATACCAAAAATCGATAGTGTAAGACCTTTTGTGGCTGCCTGTGACAGCACAAGCCGGTCTTTTTTTGGAAGAACATCGAATGTGATCAATTCCTTCAAGTTCGATGGGATCTTCTGGAAACTGTCTTCTGTGCGGATAAAATAATTCCCATAATCCACAAACACTGGCAAGAAATCAAAATAGTTATCCATAAGCCTCTTCAATGGTCCAATTGCAAGATGTGTGATGGCATGGACACCGGTATCTACCTGATAATCATCTATCATGTAACTATTGCAGTTTCCACCTACAAGCTCTGTTTTTTCGAGCACCAGCACTTTTTTTCCATGTTTTGATAGTGTGAGCGCAGCCAAAAGTCCGCTAATCCCTGCACCTACAACAATGACGTCATATTTATTCATTTTTTATTTCACCTTAATGAGATGCACTTTTCTTTATTGTCTGTCATACCGGTTTTTCGAAGCGTTTCAATTTTATCATTCATTAAACCACTAATTGTTCTCTATTTTATTATGTTGTTATTTTTTCCGTCTAATATACACGTTTGCACTTAAAATCTTATAGTACCTGATAATCATGGAGCTGTAAATTTTGAGACAAAGCGAGGCATTTGTATGTTGTTACTCATACTATAGAAATCTACGATACTCTCCACGAGAATTATCCTGACACAAAGCTATATATTGTCACGTTTAGACAATATAACTGGATTATAAATAAATTAAGCTTCACTAACAGTCTCACCGGAACGAATAAATTATGTCATTAAAAGATAGCGCCAACATCGTACTGAAAACTTGCATGGCAGTGAAACCTGAAGAGGTTGTACTGATAATTACAGATACTGCTACACATCCTTCAATTGCCCTGTCTCTTTACGAAAAAGCAGTTGAACTTGAATGTGACACTATTCTTATGACCATGGAACCCAGGAAAGTCCATGGCCAGGAGCCCCCAAAAGCCGTTGCCGATGCAATGAGCGCCGCAAATGTGGTACTGGCACCCACCAGCAAATCCCTGACCCATACACAAGCCAGACTTAATGCCAATCAGGCCGGGGTGCGCACCGCCACCATGCCAGGTATCACCCTTGAGATGATGGGGACAGGCGGTATCACTGCCGATTACCTGCGTGTGAGGGATACAGGGTTCAACCTGAAATCCGGGCTGGACAGTGCAAAGGAGCTCAGACTTGTTACAGAACTGGGGACAGATATTGTTTTTGATATTGAAGGATGTGACTGGCAGACAGACCACGGTATCTGCCATGAACCGGGTTCATCCAGCAACCTGCCTGCCGGTGAAGTGTTCGTGGCACCAAAGGGAGCCAATGGCGTGTTCGTGGTAGATGGCTCAATGGGTGGTATGGGACTGCTGGACTCGCCCCTGACCATAAAGGTCGAAGACAGGTATGCCACTGAGATAACCGGCAAGGGGGCTGAACAGTTCATTAAAATGCTGGATAGTGTGGGACCTCTTTCCCGCAACCTGGCAGAGCTGGGAATAGGTATCAACCCTGCAGCCCGTCTTATCGGCAATGTACTCGAGGATGAGAAGGTAGCCGGCACCGTGCATATAGCCCTGGGTGATAACAGCACCTTTGGCGGGGATGTGGTGGCAGGCATACACCTGGACGGCATCATTACCGGACCCAGGTTATTTATTGACGGTGAAGAACTGGTTCTATCATTTCAGGAACCTGCATGACACCTGCGAGGTCACCTAAAACCAAGTTTTATCATGAATGTAGATATACTAAAAAGATATAATGAAACTGATTTAACGATAAGGACACGTGAATGAGCGACAAAGAAGTGATTATCAGGTCAGCTGCAGAGATTGCCAGTAAGATATCAGCCTCCGCAATAATAATAATGTCTGATGACATATCCCCTGAATTTGAGGTCGATATTCCTGTGCTCATCGCTTCTCCCTATGCCATGATGGCGCTTTGTCCTGCTTTTGAAGATGAGAACGTTGAAAATGAAAAGAACCCGGCCGAAAAACTCCAGACCCTGTCCAAAACCCTGTACCACAAGGTATCCACCGGAACCGAATACATCACCGACGCTTCTGCCACTGCATTTATAAATGACCTGCTATCCGGTGAAAAGATAGTAGGTGTCATTTCCTATGGTGGTACTTCCAGCATATTGGTACATGACCTGAAAGAGAACCACCTGGTAAAAGAACTCAAAGCATGTACTGAAAGGGTAAAGCTTGATGCTCTGCGCTCGGTATTGTCCATTGCCATGGGTCTTGGTGCATATGGCAGGGAAGGCAAGCCTGTTGGTACTGCGTTCATCATTGGTGACGCTGAAGAGGTTATGAAACGCTCACATCAACTGGTACTGAATCCGTACCTGGGTCAATCCCCTGAATCGTCTTACATCTGCGATACGAACACATGGGAAACCGTTAAGGAATTCGCCCAGCTGGACGGTGTGTTCATACTGGATGGAAATGGCTATGTTCAGGCAGGTGGACGTTACCTTGATGTGAATGCCAGGGAAGTGTCGACCATGAAAGGGCTTGGCGGGAGGCATGCTTCAGCCGCTGCCATTACCAGGGATACTGAGGCTGTTGCAATAACGGTCTCTGAAAGTGGCGGTGTGGTCAGGGTATACCGGGATGGTATCCAGATAATGGAACTCGATCCAAGGGTCACGAAAGTATCCCGTTATGGTTAGAACCGGGTGTTATCTTGCTACACAACATTAAACACTTAAAGGTCCTGCTTATCTCAGCCCTGTTAATTGTTGCATTTTTCGGTGGAGGCTGCCTGGATAATAAAACCCCGGAAACGATAGATATAGAACCGGGCAACCCTGGCAATTATGAATTAACTCCACCCCCTGACGATATGATAAACCGCACCACGTTTTTCCTGTATGCCAATAATACCGTAAAGGCTGTAATACCAATCATAAATGTTTCCGTACTGGACATCATCATACCTGAAAAAATAACCAGTTCTACCGGTAAGAAAGGACCAATCATTGATGATATTGTAGTGTTTGGCGGTACATTTCCCTACGCAGACCACTCAAATCCCGGTGCTTTTTCCAATATATCCTTTGATTCAACGCATACCAGCTCCCGGGAAAAAAATATTATCCATCTTGACTTTGAACGACCAATGACCGGTTTCGTAGCCTATTCTTATACATGGGAAAACGACCAGTTCTACCACTTCCTCTCGAGAAATGAAACCGTTATTGTATTATTACCTGAAGGATATGAAACCGGCAATATGGTTTTTGGTACTCCCAGGCCAAAACCGGACAACAGGTCAATTGACCGCGAAGGCAGGGTGCGGCTTGTATGGGATGCATCATACCCAGCCCATACGTATATTATGGTAAAGTATTACAAATCATCGCTCCCCACGATTATAAGCATACTGGTCATGGTTCTGGGGACAGCTACACTGGTTACTGCGGTTTATTTTAATATGCAGATACGCAAATTACGCCAAATGCGGGAATTCATGGAATCTAAGGTAAAAAAGTAACGAACTCATAGTATAAATTCCATGCCGTCCTTTCCAAGTGGCCATTCCGTGATGGCTTTGTTATGGGGAGGATACATGTGGCTGACATGGGTGAAAACTATCTCCTTTGCACCAAGTCTTTGTCCCAGTTCTAGAGCCTCTTTAGCATTCAAGTGTTTTGCCAGCTTAATGTTCGGGGGGAAAATAGCATCAATTATCAGCAGGTCTGCATCCTGCATCAATCCCAGGCTCTGTTGTGGTATATCCGCATTCGTATCTCCGGTTATGACCACTTTCTTATCACCTTCATTGACCAGCACACCAGCCGATTCCTTGATAGGCGGGTGGTTTACCGGGAACAGGGTAAAGGTGAGCCCTGCGAGTTCAAAGGGTTCGAACCATGCTACTTCATGCCGACCAGGTTTCAGGAATCCCAGGTATTGCAGGATATAGTCCAGGGTATTTTTCAGCCCGTACACAGGTACGTGGTTCTGGACCCGGTGAAAGTCACCAAAACCCGCATAGTGGTCATAATGGCCATGGGTCCAGATGACCCCGTCCACGCGGTCCAGCCCCCTGGATATCATCTGCCACCTGAGGTCCGGGCTGGTATCCACCAGCACCTTGCCTCCCGGTCCTTCAAGTAGCACCGAGAACCTGAGTCTCCGGCTGGGCCCCCCGTCAAGGGCATCCTGGCAGGCAGGGCAATGACAACCTATCTTGGGGGTACCAATAGCATCACCGGTACCCAGTAGTACGACTTTCATGGTGCATCTTCAGGTATGTAACCAAATGCATTCCGTTTATTGAACTCACCCACTGCACGTACCAGGTCTTCCTGGGTCAGGACAAGTCTGTCATCCATCAGTGCATTCAACACCGCTTCGCGTACCACCATCCGCAGATCAGAACCCGAATACCCGTCGGTCATTGCTGCTATCTCTGCCTGGTCGAAACTGCCGTCGATCTCAGCCAGTACGTATCCCAGTATCTTTTGCCGCATCTCCTCATCAGGCAGGGGGAAATCCACAATATCGTCGAACCGTCTCCATGCAGCACTATCGAGCAACTGCGGATGGTTGGTGGCAGCGATGAGCAACACTCCGTGTTTTACCAGGCTAATATTATCTATGGCCTTAAGCAGTGTGTTAACCGCCCGTTTCAGGGCTGCATGTTCATCAGATGACCGGGTTTTAGCTATAAAATCAAATTCGTCTATGAAAAGGATACAGGGACTCAAAGCTTTTGCAAGTTCGAACACACGGTCAATGTTCTTGGCTGTCTCGCCAAGGTACTGGTCAGTTATCATGGACAGTTTGACCTCTACAAAGGGCACCTTCAATTTCCCTGACATGGCCTTGGCAGTGGAGGTCTTGCCTGTGCCCGGGGGACCCACGAACAGCAATTTACCTATTTCAACAAGTCCTATCTTTGTCAGGTATTCCCTGAACTGTATGGCCTTGACCATCTTTTCTACTTCGTCCTTCTGGTCCTGGTTAAGAACTAATCGGTCAAGGGTCTGTTCAATTTCATCAGGAACCATGATATGAGCAAGCTTGAGCACATCTTCGGAATCCTTCTCGCCGCTGATCTTGAGGATTAATGAATCGATCCACTGGCGGCTGACCTCTTTTGGTTCATTTTTCTTGCTTGCTTCCTCATAGCTCACGCCCAGTGAATCATTGTTCTCATAGAAGTGTGCAAGCACAGGGTTGTTCCTGATGTGTTCCGTACTCTGTTCTTGTTTGGCCAACCACTTTACTCCCAGGTCAAATACCGTCAGTTTCAGTTGTGAGCCAAACTCTTCATATGCCAGAAAGGGGAGGGACCTGGCTACTTCAACCGGATTTTTTATCATATACAAATCTGTCAGGTCTTTGGCCTTAATGTTTATTGGACGCTTTACAGTACCCTCTTTATTATCCCAGTAATGCTTCCTTATATTGGCGGGTAGGTCATCTACCTGAAGCTCACGTGTTTTGTTATAGATCTCAGCCGTTAAGACCAGTTCAGTGGTTTTTAGTTTTTCATCGTCCATTAACCATCAATTCCAATTTTGAATTAAAAGCAATTTAATGGTTATATTGATGTATATACGTTTCGAACAAAGTTTTTCAAAAAAGCGAGGTGGATTACAAAATCCACCCGGTATAAAAAAAAGAAAAAAATGACCTGGATAATAAAAACAATAAGTACAGGATACCCTGTAAAATAACTATCAATTATCCTAAGTGTCCACCATCATTAAATGTCTTCGCAGCAAGTTCGTTCATGCGCATTGATGTTCTGCCCATACCAGAATATTCGTCTTCTGATATAACATTTGCAATCTCACTGCCAAGAATAAAAATTGCGTGTTTATGTTCAGCCTTACTACGATGTACGTGTACTGGACTTATTCCTAAATTATTATACACATCAAAACTAGCAGAATTATCGTTACTTTCAAAAAACGTCTTCATTTGTGCCATCAGGGTATGTAGTTGAATCAGTTCTTCTTTATGCATCAGTTCCCAACCTCCAAAACGCTAACTATTAATGTGTGAATGCAGATTTATATCACACAATGAAAATACCATTCTCTAACCAGTACAAAAAAGGTTTTGTAGGAATGTTACTTCCTATCAGTATGACGTAAAGTTTCCTAAATAATCTTCATGATTAATGTTAAAAAAGACCATTACGCAAGGTTAAAATTTAGGAATGGTATATTACTACAAAATGCCATACGCCACATTTGACCGTGATGCTTTCACGGCACGAACAGGACTGGGCCCTGATATGCATGTGCTCAATATCGGCCCTGATTATATTACGCCAGTCCGGATTGCGCGAAATGTTGAAACCACGGTGGTCACAGCCATTTCGCACCCGGGATATGCCCGAGGCGTGGCGGCAACTTCCTCCAGTACTCTTTCCCCGGTAGTATCCGAATATGCCCGTTTGCCGTTTAAAAGAGCTTCTTTTGACATTATCTTCTCCTACCATGCCCTGAACAATATTTCCCAACAAGAGGTGACGGGTATGCTGGCTGAAGCAGTCCGGTTACTGAAAGATAACTGCAGGATGGCTTTACTGGTATGGTCACTGAATCCAACGAATAAGGCCCAATCCTCCCATATGCAGCTGCTGGAGATATTGAACCGGTTAGGAATTATCCATCTGCACTCTTTTGATACTATTTCACGGTGGCTGGAAGCAGCCGGGTTCGAGGAAATAACCATGGAGCTGGTTACCGACCAGATACAGGTACCCGATAACTGGGTGCACTCGCATATAAAAAGGTTGGAGCAATTAACAGATGAGCATGCAAAGGACCCGCGAATTGAGGATATTCGTGAGGAACTGAACTCATACAGGACGCATGTTAAGGAATTTGGTGAAGAATTGCTGCCTTCCATACAGTTCACTGCTCATCGCAGGGCAGGACTTTCAAGTATCGACATGGTAATTTGAACAGACCTGGATACAAAATGTTAAAGTATTAATCTGACCATATGGAAGTTACAAAATACCTTGAGGAATGATTTTGTTTCCAACTAAAAAAGTCCAGACGATGATCGGTCAGAATGTGCAGGTTGAAATGAAGGGAGGCCAGCATATTCTTGAGGGTACTCTTGTGAGTGCTGATGAATATTTGAATATGCATCTTTCCAATACCGTAGAGATTGTGAACGGTGAAAAATCTAAATCGCTGGGGTCAGTGGTACTGAGGGGTAATAATATTATTATCATCAACCCGGTACAAAATTAGGGGTTTCCATGGCAGATAAGGAAATGCTTGAAATTATAAATTCCCATAGGGAAGGAATCCTCCAGAGCGATATCAGGAAATCAATGGAGATTGACAGCAAGAAATGTTCCAGAATTGTCAACAAACTGATGAAGAAACACCTGATACGCAGGGAGGATGAACTTGCCGATGGCAGAAAAACCTACAGGTTATTTCCTATCGGATTTACGGGTCCCAGTGAAAAGCACTTGAAATTGATTGCAAATGGCATATTCAGTCCCTGTACGGGCTGTGACCTTGAGTGTTATCCCGATACCTGTTCTCTATTGAATGAATGGGTCCTGGCAGTCATTGCAGAAGAAACCTGAAGGCCTTATCCACAGCAATTATTGGATTTTCATATTCTACGCTCTGGTGATGAAATTATCGTTCCCGAGGGGCGGTGGTAGACGGTCACCATGAGCAGGTCTCCGGGGTTGAACTTGTCACTGTTGGTCCCTGCAATATTGAAATCCCCTTTATCACCCGGGTCCCAGATGTTATCATGTGTCTGGTTTGTAGGTGTACCCCACAACACACCCCCAACAGAATGAAGGAAACC